>JBIJAP010000437.1:0-3243 GCA_044345715.1 Rubrivivax sp. | reverse complement strand
CGTGTCCCACAGCGCCATTTCCTTGGTGATGCCCACCAGCGTGGCCGTGGAGCCGACCATCATCTCCTGCGCGCCGCCGATCAGCGCCTGCTGCATCTGCGTGTCGGGGCCCAGCGCGGCGGCGCCGATGGCGCGCACCCGCATCTTGCCGCCCGAGGCTTTTTCCACGTGGTCGGCGAAGAACTTCACCGCGCGGCCCTGGTTGCTGTTTTCCACGAGGCCGTAGCCGAAGCGGATGAGGCGCGGCTTGATGTCCTGGGCCAGCGCGGCCAAGGGCGCAGCAAGCAGCGCGCCGGCCAGCGCGCTGGCGATGAAGGTGCGGCGGAAGGTCGTCATGGTTGTCTCCGGTTGACGGTGGGTTTGGGGGCAGAAGAAGAGAGAAACGCGAACGGGCGCCGGGCTCAGCGCATCCAGGCCACGGGCACCGTGACGAGCTGCGGGAAGGCCACCAGCAGCGCCAGCACCACGAGGTAGGAAGCGAGGAAGGGGTTCACGCCGCGGATCACCTGCATCAGCGACATGCGGCCCACGCCGGCCACGACATTGAGCACCGTGCCCACCGGCGGCGTGATCAGGCCGATGGCGCCGTTGAGCACGAACATCAGGCCGAAGTAGACGGGGTCGATGCCGGCCTTCACGGCGATGGGCAGCAGCACCGGCGCGAAGATCAGGATGGTGGGCGTGAGGTCCAGCGCCGTGCCCACGAGCACCAGCACCAGCATCATCACCACCATCAGCAGCTTGGGGTTTTCGATCAGCGGGCCGAGCCAGCCGCCCAGCGTGCCGGGCAGGTCGGCCAGCGTGATCATGTAGCTGGCCACCTGCGCGCCGGCGCACAGGAACATCACCACCGCCGTGGTGCGCGCAGCGTTCACGAGCACCGGGCCGAGCTCGGCGACGCGCATCTCGCGGTGCACGAAGAAGGCCACCACCAGCGCGTAGAAGGCGGCCACCACGGCGGCCTCGGTGGGCGTGAACACGCCCGTCTTCATGCCGCCGATGATGATCAGCGGCATCAGCAGCGCCCAGAAGGCCCGGCCCGTGGCGCGCAGGCGCTGGCGCATCGGCAGCGGCTCGCCGGCGGGCAACGCCATGCCGCGCAGCATGAGCCGCCAGGTGACGAGGAGCGCCGCGCCCATCATCAGCCCTGGCACGATGCCCGAGAGGAACAGCGCCGAGATCGAGGTGTTGGTGGTGACGCCGTAGATCACGAATGGCATCGACGGCGGAATGATCGGCGCGATGATGCCGCCGGCCGCGATGAGCCCGCCAGAGGTGCCGATCGGGTAGCCCTGCTGGCGCATCATCGGCAGCAGGATGGTGGCCAGGGCCGCAGTGTCGGCCAGCGCGCTGCCGCTCATGCTGGCCATCAGCACCGCGGCGCCGATGGCGACGTAGCCGAGCCCGCCCTTGATGTGGCCGAGCCAGGCCTGCGCCATCTCGATGATGCGGCGGCTGATGCCACCGGCGTTCATCAGCTCGCCGGCGAGCACGAAGAAGGGCACGGCCAGCAGCGGGAAGCTGTCGACGCCGGCCACGAGGTTCTGCGCCAGCAGCTGGGTGTCCCAGAAGCCCAGCACCCAGGCCATGCCGGCGCCGGTGAGCACGAGTGCCAGCGCCATGTTCATGCCGGTGGCGATGAGCACCAGCATGCCGACGATGAACACCCACAGGGCTTGTGTTTCGGGGCTCATGGGGCGCTCCTGTTCACTCGGCTTCGAGCACGTGGCCCAGGTCGAGCGGCCGCCGGGTCACGAGCTCGAAGAGGGCGGTCACGGCGATGGTGGCGCTGCACAGCAGCGCCGGCAGCGGCAGCAGCGCCGTCGGGTAGCCCAGCACCACCGAGCGGCTGCCCAGGCCCACCAGCACCTGCTGCCAGGCGCCCCAGGCCACCAGCGCGGCGGCCAGCAGCGCCAGCACGCGGATCAGCGCCGTCCACACCGCCAGCGCGGCGGGGCGCTGGCGCAGCCGCGCGGCCAGGCTCGTGAACGCCATGTGCTCGCCAGCCGGGTAGGCGGCGGTGGCGCCGATGAACACCATCCACACGAAGAGCAGCCGCGAGAGTTCTTCGCTGGCCGCGATGCCGCTGCCGAAGCCGTAGCGCAGCACCACGTTCACGAACACCAGCAGCGCCATCAGCGCCAGGCAGGCCCCCATGGCGGCGTGCAGGGTGCGGCGCAGCGGCTTCATCGGCGGGCCTCCGGCGGCTGAAAGTGCAGCCAAAGCGCCACCTGGGTCTGCAGCAGCGCCATGGGCAGCGTCGCGTCCAGCGGCAGCACGCGGGCTTCGTCCAGCGGGGGTTCGAGCGCCTCGAACTGGCTGGCCACCAGTGAGCGGTGGAAGAAGTGTGTGCCGGCGCGTGCCGCCACGCGCAGCGCGGCCTCTGCCGGCGTGATGGCCAGATACACGAAGCCCAGGCCCGGCACGGCCGAGCGCAGCCGGTCGCGGTAGCGGCGCTTCAGCGCCGAGCAGGTGAGCACCGCACCAGCCGGGTGGCGTGCCAGCTCGGCGGCCAGCGTGTCGAGCCAGCCGTCGCGATCGGCGTCGGTCAGCGGCGTGCCTTCGGCCATCTTGTGGCGGTTGGCGGCGCTGTGGAAATCGTCGCCCTCGATCAGCGGCAAGGCCTCGGACTGGGCCAGCACCGCCCCGAGACTGGACTTGCCGCAACCGGCCACACCCATCACGACGATCGACGACATGCTTGGACAGCGCTATCCGAAGTGAGCCAAGAAAATCGGAGCTCCTGTGCCCGGCAGACGCATCGTCTTTCCGGGCTGGTACTCCGATTGAGATAGCGCTATCCTATGGATCGCCGAACTGTTCGGCGTCCGTGCTTTCCCGTACATCCCGATGTCTTCTGCTGGCCGATCACGTGCGTCCGGACGCGTCACGCTCGCCGACGTGGCGCGCCTGGCCGAGGTAAGCCCGATCACCGTGTCGCGCGCGCTGCGCGGCGAGCGCGCCGTGGCGCCCGAGCTGGTGCTGCGTGTGCAGGCTGCCGCGCGCACGCTGGGCTACGTGCCCGACCCGGCGGCGCGTGCGCTGGCCTCGGCGCGCAGCGCGCACGTGGCGCTGCTGATCCCGCTGCTGACCAGCGCGCTGTTCGTGGACGTGCTCGAGGCCGTGCAGCGCACGCTGCGGCCGACCGGGTACCAGACGCTGATCGGCATCACCCACTACGACGCCGCCGAGGAAGAGCAGCTGCTGCGCGAGCAGCTGTTGCACCGCCCGGCCGGCCTGCTG
>JBIJAP010000056.1:0-12597 GCA_044345715.1 Rubrivivax sp. | reverse complement strand
TCGGCGGCGGCCTGCGGGCCCGACGCGTCGAGCAGCGCCGCCGCCGGGTAGGCGGAGGCACTGTTCCAGTACAGGTCGAACTGCCTCGACACCTCGGCCACCGCCGGGCCCACGGCCACCACGTCCAGGTCGGCGAATACCATGCCATTGCCCACGCCGAAATACTCGTCGCCGACGTTGCGCCCACCCACCACCGTCACCTGGTTGTCGGTGGTGAAGGACTTGTTGTGCATGCGCCGGTTGAGACGCGCGAAGTCGGTTGCATAGCCCAGCCAGCGGGCACCGCGCTGCACGAAGGGGTTGTACAGACGCAACTCGATGTTCGGGTGCGCGTCCAGCGCGGCCAGCGTCGCATCCATGCCCGCCGTGTTGTTGTCGTCGAGCAGCAGGCGCACGCGCACGCCACGTGCGGCCGCCTGCCACAACGCCTCGAACAGAAGGTGGCCCACCGGGTCGCCGTGCCAGAGGTAGTACTGCACGTCGAGGGACTGGTCCGCAGCCGCGGCGAGCACGGCACGCACCGCGAAGGCATCGCGCGGATTCGGCAGCGCATGGATGCCGCTCTGGCCCGGATGCGCGGCCACATCGGCAGCCAGCGCCCGGCCCAGCCGCGTGCCCGAGGTGTCGTTCAGTGCGCTGCTCGCCGCGCGGCCTTCAAGCGAGGGCAGCGGTGCCACGCAGCCGCCGAGCAAGCCCAGTGTGACCAGCGCCAGGAGTGTGAGGGTTGCCCGCCTGATCATGCCCACCTAAGCCTCCAATCGCATGACTTTTCGGCCGAACGACAGCGTTCCAGTGTGCGCGCAGCCTCATGTCCACGCCCGAGGACGCCTTCAGCCCCTTCGCTGCGGCGCGCTCCAGCGGCGCGAGAGTGAGGGACGTCCGTGCGCCGGCAATTGTGATGGTGCCAGCCCGGCAGCCCTCGGCGCCCGTGCCTGCCGCGATTCGATGCGTCGGAGTCCAGCCCATCGCCTCTACCGGTTTGGGACCGAATCACATGAACCATGGGTAGCGATACCGGCAGTGGCGCGCCAATCAAAGGCTCCAATTAAAACTTGCCGTTCGCTAACCCGCAGCTTGTCAGCTGCCGGCCCACCGCTCAGTCCGACGGTGGCTGCATCTCGGCATCGGCCGGGCTCTGCGCGGCCGGGCCCGCCCCGCGGCGGCTGCGCACCAGGTGGTCAATCCGGGAGCCCAGGGCGCGCAGGTCACCACCCTTGGGAAGGTAGATGTCGTAGGCGTCAAAGTGGGCCCGCACGTCGGCCTCGGCCAGGCTGCTGTGCATGGCGATGGGGGCCGATGCGGTGTGCGGGGTGCTGCGCAGCGTGCGGCCCACGGCCATGCCGTCCATGCCGGGCATCTCGACGTCGAGCACGATGGCATCGAAGGGAGCCTCGCTGATGGCATCCAGCGCCGCCCAGCCGCTGTCCACCGCGTGCACCCGGTAGCCGATGTGCTCGAGCGAGGCGCGCAGGATCTCCAGCGTGGCCGGGCAGTCGTCCACGGCCAGGATGCTGCCGGCGCAATCGCGGTCTTCGGTCGGGTCCATGGCGGCAGCTTATCGGGCCGGCGGCGTGCTGAAAAGCTGTCCTTGTGGCCGCGCGGGGGGCATGGCCGGCGGTGCCCGAAAATGAGGCAAGGCCGCCTTGCCGCGCGAAGCCTTGGCGGGCCCCGGGGTTGCCCGCAACTTGTGCACAGGGTTGTCAACCGCAGCGCCCCGAAAAAGAATTTTTGGGGTGGCTGGCCTCGGCGCGGGCGGGCAGATGTGCGCGCGGGCGGGGGCGCCACGGCTCGTGTCAGTAGGCGTCGGGCACGTACAGGGCGCGTAGCCAGTCGGGCGAATCCGCGTCCGCGCCGCGCCCAGTGGCAGACAAGCCCAATCGATGGCTGCGCTGGCGCATGGCGTGGTCTGCTCGGCACGGCGGCGTTCGCAGTGGACCGGGGCGCCATCGGGAGCCCGCTGGCGCTGCCTCCAGTGGCTGGCATAGGCAGGCTCGCAGGGGTGTTGCCGTGCAACGGCGTCGAGCCCGTGTTTCCGTCCTGCTACTCCGATCATTGTGCCGAACCGCATGCCGTCCACAGCCACCAGAGCCCTGCCCGCCTTTAACATCCACACCGATTCACGATCCGCAGGACCACCCGTGAGCCGAACCTCGAAGCCCCGCGGCGCACAGCCCAGTGTGCCTGCCATCCCGGAGATCGACGAAGACGTCGAGCGCCGGATCGATGCCGGGCGACGGGGACTCAAGGCGTGGCTGCGCCGATTGCGCGGACTGCTAACGCGCCCTCTGGGACTGAAGCGGCGCGGATTCAACTTTGACATCGTGCTCGTCGACAGGCGACGCAATCCGCCGCACCGCATTGCCAGCGTTACGCGCATCTGCAACGAACTACGCGCCCGTCTGGCGGCGCTCGACCGCGAGCACGTGGAGCAGACGATGGGGCCGCTGATACGCGTCCACGAGGAGCTGCGGCGGCGCGGCTGGAAGGGCATCGAGGCGATGAGTTCGCGTAGGCTCGAGCGCGCAGCACGTCAGGTGCGTTTGCTGCACGACTTGGAACCGTCCGCGCCGCTGGCGCGTCTGGCCGATCGGTTGCGCCTGATGCAGGCGGCGGCCGAAGCGCGCGAGGAGCGCGTACGCACAGTGCGGCAGCAAGACGCCGCTGCCTCGACCGAAGTGCGCGAGGCCGACTTCACTGAGTTCGAGCGTCACGGCACGGTCGTGCCGGACGCACTGGACAGCAGAGCACCGCCTGCCAGCGCCGCTCAGGACACGGCCGACGCGCCTGCTGCCGCACCTTCCATTGCGGCGACGCCGGCCGCGGCGAGCGCCGAGACCCGCCCGGCCACCTGAGGCGGGGGCTACTCGGCATCGATCGCCTCGCGCGGCGGGTGCAATGCGTCGTCAACCGTCGCCGCGCCGGGACGAGGGGCCGCTTTGCAGATTGAGCACGCTCACCCGGTCGTCGCCCTGTGGCGGCTGTTGATCCTCACCCAGCAAAGCCGTCACTGCAGGGCTGGACGTTATCTGCAACCTGCGACGCCATCATGGGCTGGCGAGCTGATGTCGATCGTCTCTTCGCTCAGCGAGGTCATCGAGTGCGGATAGCAGCGTCGAGTGACGGAAGCGATAGCCGGCCGCCAGTGCCGCGCTTGGCACGGCGTTCTGTCCATCCAGCAGCAGCGTCGACATTTCTCCGGCGAGCAGTCGCAACGGCCAAGCAGGAATACTCAAGCAAGCGCGGCGACCCCGTGAGGCTGCTAGAGCCTGAGCGAACTCGGACTGACTTCGCGTGTCGGGTGAGACGGCGTTGACGGCGCCTGCAAGATCGTCATGCCGCAAGGCGAAGCAGATCATGCCGACCGCGTCGTCGCGGTGCAGCCAGGGCGCCGGCTGCTGTCCTGTTCCGAGCCGCGCGCCCAGGCCGAGACGTGCTGCCAGAGCTTGGGGCGGATAGGCGCCGTCCTCCCGACCGAGAACGACGCCAAACCGCAGGCGGACGACACGCACACCGAGAGCCTCAGCGCGGCGTGCTTCATGCTCGACCGCGACACAGAGGTCGGACTGGAACTCCCCCGCCCTGGGTGGACTTGCTTCCGTGCAAGGACTGCCATCGTTGACAGCGCCGTAGAAGCCCACAGCCGAGGCACTGATCAGCACGCGGGGTCGCTGCTCCAGCCTGCGCAGCAGCCCGACCAATCGCTGCGCCAGGACGACACGGCTGTTCAGCAGCACGCGGCGGCGTGCAGCCGTCCAGGGCATGCCCAGCACCCTCGCGCCCGCGAGGTTGACGATGGCGTCGATCCGTGTCTCCGATGGAATCGCATCCAGATCATCGACCACCCACACACCGGGTCCGAACTGGCGCCGCGCCTGCCGCATGTCTCTGGAGAGCGCGACAACGCGGTGCCCCTCCCGGCAGAGTTCGGTCACCAGCGCCTGACCTACGAAGCCAGTGGCGCCGGTCACCAGAATGGCAGCTTGACGGCGCATCGGCGCCGGCGCTACCGCGAGAACCGGTAGGCGCCCCAGACGACACAAGGCCAGCGCGTTGCGTAAGCTCCACGCCAACACACCGACGCCGTACAAAGTGAGCAGCGGCGCCCATGCGCCATGGGAAGCCGACAACAGACGTGTGGGCTCTTGGGCCCAAGACCACAGCACGGGCGCAAAAAGGGTCAGGAACGCGCCGTAGCTGATGGTCAGCAGCGTGTGCAGCACGCGCTCGAACGGCGGCAGATTGCGGCTGCGGTCTTCCTCGAGGAAATCGGCCAGTGTGACGACGACCTCGACCGCCAGCAGTCCGGCAAGAAGCATCGCGAAGCCGCCGTGCCAGTGCCACCAGGCCAGGCCGATGAAGATGACGCCGTACACCGCTTCACGGATGGCATGCAGCGCAAGCTCACGTCGCGCGGAAGGCCGCTGCGGAAGCCTGGCCTGCAGCTCGTGATGCCAGAGGTTGTCGAAGGCGCCCATGACGGCTTGGACGCTCAGCAAAACGAAAAGGGTGTTCATGTTGGCGATCGGTGCGTATCGAGGGGTGAGGGGTCCTTGAACACACCGCTCTGATGGAAGGTCTCACCCCAAAGGGGATGGGTCATAGAGAGCGTGAAGCGGAACTGGTCATCCCCCAGGTCGCAGTGCTCGACGCGGCAGGTGCCGGGGCTGAGCAGCCGCGGAATCGCTATGTGAAGGCCGCCCAACGCCAAGAAGTAGCGCAGGCTCTCGAACACCAGGACGCCGTCGCGCTCGTAGACGCGGAGCGCCATGCCCAACCCGCCGTAGGTCCGCTCGCACAGTCGGCCGGTCTTGTCCAGCTCCTTGGTGGAGCAGACGTGACCGACGCCACCCTCAAAGCTGCGTTCCCATAAGACGCCGGTGCCGACGGATCGGACTTTGACCGTGGTCTGCACGCCGGTCGCGTTCGCCGCGACGAGCGGACTGCGGAACGGCTTCACCAGCCAGGCCAACACGCGGCCCAGCGGTGAACTGCGCATGTCCAGCAGGCCACGGTAAGTGACCGGTGAGTGGTTGGCGGCAAAACGACGCTGCAAAGCCGCGGGAAGGCGGGACCATTCGGCAGGCCCGACGAGGGCAGCAAGGTCAAGGGGCGTGGTGGCTTTCATGCCCCCTCCTTTGCGACAACCGTGCCAGCGATCAAGCGACGACTAAGTGATTGATTTCATTGGCGACTGCGCTCTGAAGCGACTACCTCGGATACAGTGACTCAACCCCCGTCTGTCAACATCGTTAACAACGCATGCTGCTGATCCGCCTATCCCTGGGCTTCGCGCTGTTCGAGACCTTGGTGCTGGCTGGTGTGTTGCTGTGGTGGGCCAACCGAGTACCCGGTGCAAGGTTGCTTGCCGCTTTCCTGTTGGGCTTTGCGCTCTGGGTCGCCGGCAACGAGTTGCCCAATTGGTTGGGCCAGGAAGCCGAGCCGGTGGCCCTGAAGCTGGTGTCGCTGGCGCCGTTCATCTCCACCTTCTTCTTCCACTTCTGCGTGGTGTTCTGTCGCGTGCCGTTGCACCGCGCCGGAGTGGTGGCTGCCTACGGTCTTGGCGCGGTGGCGTCTTTGGCGGCGCTGACAGGACAGCCCGGACATCTGGTCTGGCGCGAGAGCGTCGGCTGGATCTTCATCGCCGAGCGTCTCGGCTGGTTGGCAAGCGTCGCTTGGATCATCCTGGGCATCGCTGGCGTGGCGGTGCTGCTGCGCGGGTTGGCGCAGGCCAGGCCGCCGGCGCGCCAACAGATCGCGGCCGTCACCTGCTCCTGCCTGTGGGGCCTGCTCTGTCTCAGCGGCTACGGTCTGGTGCTGCTTGACCTCCCGGTCTTTCCGGTACCGCTCCTGCTGCTGCCGCTCTATCCCGTCATCTTGGTGTACGGCGTGCTGCGGTGGGGCGTATTTGCGGCGAATGCCTGGGCCGGCCGGGCCTTGGTGTGGACGCTGCTGCTGGCCGTCGGCCTGGGCATCGTCGCTCTGATGCCGTTGGTTCTCCCCTTCGAGTCGCGCTGGCTCAGCGGCTTGGCTGTGGCGGCAGGCTGCCTGGCCCTGAGCGGGCCCGTGCGCCGCTTCGTGCTGAAGCTGATCTACCCCGGTGGCACGGCCTCTGCTGCGGACCTGCAGACATGGCGTGAGGCGCTCCTTCCGGCGGAATCGCTGCCCGAACTCGCCGACTTGGCAGGGCAGTTGTTGGGCACGCGGCTGGGCACGCCGGTCGAGGTGGTTTTCGATGCGGCTTCCGAGCCGACCTTGCCGAGGCTGAACTGCCGTCGTGTGCCTTGGCGACTGGAGCTGCAAGGCTGGTCGGCCGCGCCGCCGGGCCAGCGCCATCTGGCCGAGCTGTTCGGCAGCCTGGTGCTCGAGGCGGCCCTGCGCGTCGAGCAGGCCCTTCAACTGGCGTCGCGCGAGCGTGAGAGGCAGTTGCAGGCCCGGCTTGCCGAGCTGGGTGCCCTGGCGGCCACCGTGGCCCACGACATCCGCAATCCCCTCAACATCATCTCCATGGCCGTTGCGGCTGCACCAAGGGACACGCGCCGTGAGGTAGCCGACCAGGTCGATCGCATCGCGCATCTGACCCGCGACCTGCTGGACTACGCCAAACCCTGGAAGCTGACGCCCACCGAGCTCGATGTGACGACGCTCGTACAGACGTTGGCAGGGCGCCAGCCTGGCGTGGCACTCGGCCCGGGCCTGCAGCAGCCGCTAACCGCATGTTTGGATGCGCGCCGGGTCGAGCAGGCCCTGACCAACCTCATCGAGAACGCTCGCACGGCCAGCGAAAGCGCTGTTCATGTAGACGCCCACTCCGACGCCGTCGGCCTTCACCTGCATGTCTGCGACAACGGCCCGGGCGTGCCCGAGAGTCTGCGCGATCGGCTCTTTGAGCCCTTCGCATCGCGCAGCCCGGGCGGCACAGGGCTGGGGCTGGCCATCGTTGCCCGGGTGATGACTGCGCATGGCGGCACGGCCGCACTCACCGAGCGCCCGGGCTGGCGCACGTGTTTCACCCTGAGTTTTCCCCATGTACCCGTCAACGCCTGAAACCGGCCGCGTGCTGCTCGTCGACGATGAGGCGGCCTTCCAGCGACTGGGGGGCAACTTCCTGCGCAGCCTCGGTCACGAGGTCGACATCGCTGGCGACGGCGACGCCGCCTTGTCCCGCTTCGCTGAACAGCGTCCGGAGCTCGTGCTGTTGGACTTGGCCATGCCGCCACATATGGACCCTGAGCGTGGCCTGGAGCTGATTCCGCGCCTGACGGGCGTGCCCGTCGTCGTGCTAACCGGGCATGGCGAACACGAGCTGGCCCTGCGCGCGGCGGAACTGGGGGCATGGGACTTCATCACAAAGCCGATCGACCCCGACCTCCTGCGCTTTGTGGTCGCTCGTGCGCTGCGCAAGTCACGCCTGGACGCCGAACTCGCCCGTCTGCGCGCCGGCCAGGAATTCGACGAGTCGGGCCTGGTCGGCCTGACTCCACCCATGCAGCAATTGCGAGCCATGGTCCGCCGTGTCGCGCCGACTCGCGTGAGCGTCCTGGTGCTTGGCCCAACCGGCACCGGCAAGGAGCTGGTGGCGCGTGCACTGCACGAAGGCAGTCCGCGGCGCGACGGTCCGTTTGTCGTCGTGCACTGTGGTGCGCTTTCGGCGGAACTGCTCGAGAGTGAGTTGTTCGGGCACATGAAGGGCAGCTTTACCGGCGCCTACCGCGACCAGCCGGGCTTGGTAGAGGCGGCCCATGGCGGCACGCTGTTCCTCGACGAGGTCGGTGAGATGCCACCGCCCATGCAGGTCAAGCTGCTTCGCTTCTTGCAGGAAGGCACGTTTACCCCGGTCGGCGGCCGAGCGCAACGCCATGCCGATGTGCGCGTTCTGTCGGCGACCCATCGTGACCTGGAGGCCATGGTGCGGGAAGGCGGCTTTCGGGAGGATCTTTTCTACCGCCTCAAGGGTGTCATCCTGCGCACACCCGCGCTGGCGGAGCGCATCGCCGACGTGCCGTTGCTGGCAGCGCGGTTTCTGAAGGGCGTCGCGCCAAAGGCCCGGTTTTCGGCCGGTGCGCTCGCCTGGGTCACCTCTCGGGGCTGGCCAGGCAACGTGCGCGAACTCAAGGCCATCGTCGAGTCGGCGGGTGCCTTGCTGCTGCCGGATCAGAATGAGGTGGATACTGAACTGCTGAACCTTGCAGCAGGCGACGGTACGGAGCCGCGGCGCACGCTAGAACCCCCGCGCGGCACAGGCGTGCTTGACGCTGCCTTGAACGAGCTCGAGCGACGTCTGATCCAAGACGCCATGAGTGCGGCGGGAGGCAATCAATCCGAAGCGGCCCGTCAGCTTGGGGTCTCTCGCGTTGGTCTGATCAAGAAGTTAACCCGGCTTGGACTCCGCTAGCCGGAGGGGCACGGTCACTTGTGAAATGCTCAGCCCATTGCGAACGAGTCGCACAGCGTGTCCAGCGCCTCGGCGTGAGGTGCCGGCAACTGGCCGGCGAGCAGCAAGGTGGCGCGCTGAACGCCGCGCAGGCGGAAGTAGAGCTCGTCCTCCATCATCTCTACCTCAGCGGCTTCGGCACTCAGCATGGCGCGAGGGTTCCACATGCCGCTCTCGTTCCAGCCGGCGCGCAGCCGGCCGAGCAGGAACTGCGACAGCTCGAGCGCTCGCTTCATCGCAGGCAGTTCGGCTTGAGCAGCGATCCTGGCAACGTTGTTCTCGGCAGCCGTCAACACACTGCCCAGAGCGACCAGGCGGGCCTGGATGTCCTCGGGTTCCATCACCGCTTCGGCCGGTGCCTGCTGGCACGCGGCCTGGCTGACCTTGCCGACCCAGCTGAGATCGAACTCGCCCGGCACGGCGCGCAATGCGACGCTTGCGCGCATCAGTTGACTGAACGGACTTTGCACCGCGTTCAACGCCGCTTCGGTCACCGCGAGCAGCCGGCCCATGGGCGACAGTTTGTCGCCGTGCAACGCGTGCGGGTAGCCCGAGCCGTCGAGCCGCTCGTGGTGTTCGGCGATGGCTCGCGACACCACGCTGGGGTAATTGGTCAGCTGCGCCACCAGAAGCTGGCCCACGTGCGGGTGCACCACCAGCTGCTGGTAGCTGATGAAGTCCATGGCTCGGTCGGCATCGGCCTCGCCGTACTTCGGGTCGATGTACATCTCGCCGAGGTCATGCAGCAGGCCGCACAGCATGGCAACGCGAATCTCGGGCGTGTCGCCGCCGTTGCTGACCATCAGCGCGCCGTTCAGCGCCATCGCCTTCACCGCATGCTCAAAGGCCTGGGGACGCGCTGTCTGCGAGGCGGTCAGCAGCAGTTTCGCCACCGGGTGCAGCGGAAGCTGTGCTGCTTCGCGCGACAGCCTTGCGGCGTGTTGCCGCAAAAGGGGCGCCAGCGGCGAAGTACTTTCCACCAGCGCCTGCAGTGCCTGCACCAGGGTCAAGTTCGATACGCCGTCTTCAGCGATGAGGCAACTCTCCAGCGGCTCCCGGAGCTTGAGGTCGAGCAACCTGCGCTGCAAGGCCGACGACACCGGCTGATTGCTGGCCCACAGCTTCGTGCCTGAGATGTCGAAAATGTCGGTCGCGGCGATGATGCTTCGGGTCTCGCTGGCCTCCAGGATCGTCGCCAAGGCGTGAGGGTTGGCATTGCGGAACGTGTCGCTGGGCGTGGACAAGGTCGACATGGAGGTCATCCTGAAGCTTCGTATCGTTGTTATCGGCAGCAGCCGATGGAAGCTGAGCCGGCGCTGCAGGGCCGGGGCCAGGGAGTTGTCGACGGGCTGGACCCGGCCAAGAGCGGCCAATCCACGGCGACCGCCTCAGCGCATCGAACTCAGTCCGAACAGGTTTCCTTCGGTGTCTGCGCACAGTGCGACCCAGCCGAACTCGCCAATGGAGAACTTGGGCCGCAACAACCGCCCGCCAGCTGCCGCGACGCGGCCGGCCTCCACGGCGCAGTCTTCCACGCTGAAGTAGATCAGGGTCCCGCCAGGACCCGGGCGGCTGTGCGGGGAGCGCACCAGCGCGCCGCCAGCGCCATAGGTCCCCATGTCGGCCGGAAAGCTGTTCATCACTGTTTCGCCGGTCGGATCCCCGATGGGCGCCAGCCTTCGCTGCAAGACGGTCTCGTAGAAGGCCGTGGCGCGGTCCATGTCGTCGACGTACAGATCGAACCAGCCGATCGCGTTTGGCTTGTGCATCGCGTGCTCCTTGGTGATTGAGGAGCCGGGAGACTATTCATCGCCTGCGTTTCGGTCTTGTGGAAATCGGACACCGAAGGCCTTTCGGTACTGGCCCGGTGTGTAACCGACGGCACGGCGGAAGGCGTGGGTGAAGTGAGCTTGGTCGGCGTACAGGTCGAGATGGTGGCGACGGAACGACTGCTGCAGCCGGAGCACCTTCAGCAGATCGTGCGGCGTGAATCCGGTGAGCTGCCGCAGGGTGCGCTGCAGCTGCCGTGTCGACAGGCCCGACAGCGCCGCCATGTCGGCCACCGTACGGATGGCATCGAGCCGCGACAGTATCGCGGCCGTCAGCGGATGACCCCTCACCTGACCGTGCGCCATGCACCAGCGAACCAGTTCAGCCAGCACCGAACCCATCGCTTCGAAGTTCAGCCCCGACAGTTGCCGGTTGGTGCGCACCAAGGGAAGCGTGCCTTCGTAGGCCGCGCCGACGTACCGGCTCTGGACTTCATCGCGGTGACCCTGCCACACGCCTGGAAAGAACTGCACCCCCACGTAGTGGAAGGCAGTGCCTAGGTTGAGCGTGGTGGCCTCGGTGTGCAAGGCGGTGACGCCGGCCACCTCGGTGTCGATCTGGTTGAACAGCAGGTTCACGCAGGCGTCCGGCACCGCGTGGTACAGAAAGTCGGCCGGCAAAGGAGCCAGCGTGCGCAGCTCCCAGAACACATGCACGACGTCGGCCAGGTCCTGTGGCGGCTGCCGCTCGACATAGCGCACCTGAGCATCGCGCTGCGAGAAACCATCAACGACCGGGTCGTAACGGGTGACCACCAGCGACTCCATTTGGGGTGACGCACGGACTGCGCCTGATTCCTCGCAATTGAATCATGGCATCGGAGTCAGGGGCGCCGTCGAATCCGGTCCTCGGTAGATCCTCAGCAGCCCGCCCGACAGCCACGCGCCGGCATCGTGCACCGGATGACCGCTCGTGGGCGTCGAATCTAGGCGGTGGAACTTTCGCTTGGGGTCGGGACCTGCAGGTGGTGACCGCATACAGCGGAGGTAGCTGTGAGTTCGGGCCTGCGGGCCGGGCCGTCGAAGGTGGATGCCGGGTATGGGTGCCCAGAGTGCCTTGTGCAGCAACTTCTGCGCGATTGCGCGATTGCGCGCCAGTCCCAGTCACTGCTGCAGCGTTGCTGATCCACCTGTCGCGCGTATGAGAGCGGCCCTCTGGAAGGCGAAATTCGAAGGGAAGCATCACTTGATGGCCGATGGCAAACTGCTCGGGGCCATCGGTGTCAGTGGTGCCAGCGAAGGCCAGGACGAAGTCTGCGCCAAAGCAGGCCTCTAGGCTGCCAAAAATCTGTTGAAATAAACCACCCAAAAACACGCAATTCCACCCGAGTGAACACAAAAACAAACTCGTACCTGCCCGTATTCGCACTGCTGCTGTGTGCTCTGGTCGGCGGAACAGGGTGGTTTCCATTCCGATATCTGCAAGTCCAGGGGCTCCACCCGCTGTGGGCAACCGTCTTGGTTTATGTGCTTGCCGTGGGGCTTGTCGGTGCGACTTGGCCACGGGCCTTTGCCGCAGTGCTTGGCACACCCGCGTTGTGGGCACTGGGGTTCGGCTTTGGCGCCATGAACGCCTGTTTCTTTTGGGCTGTGTCCATTGGCGACGTGGTGCGGGTGGTGCTGCTGTTTAACCTAATGCCAGTATGGAGCGCCATTTTGGCCCGTTTGCTGCTGAACGAGGCGCTCTCACCGTGGTCAGCTACTGCGGTCGGCCTGGCCTTGCTCGGTGCGGCCTTGGTGCTGTGGCCCACGGACGGGGGGGCCTCTGGTGGAGCCAGTTGCCAATACCAACCGGTGCAGCCGACTGGCTGGGTTTGGCAGGCGGCATGGCCTTTGCGCTGAACAACGTTCTCTTGAGGCGTGGCATACAACACAGCCAAGAGAGTCAGATTTTGGCCATGTTTTGCGGCGGCATCGTGGTCGCGGGTAGCGTGGCTTTGGGTTTGGCTGCAGTTCATCAGATTGCCTGGCCACCCGGATTTGCCTGGCCCTGGGCACTGGTCACGTTACTGCTGGGGTTGTGGTTTTTATTGGGCAACTTTGCACTGCAGTACGGGGCCTCTCGTCTGCCAGCCAATGTCACCTCGGTAGTGATGCTAAGTGAAATTGTTTTCGCCACCAGTTCTTCCGCCTGGCTTGGGGCCAGTCAAATGAATTCCATGACATGGATCGGTGGCAGCTTAATTGTTTTGGCAGCCTGGATTTCTGTTGGATAGGAGCAGCCATCGCTTTTCCAGTGACCTCTTGAGAAACAACCTCAAGTCCAGCCCGTTCAGGCGGCCGCTGCAGCAGGAGCGAGTTGGAAGCCAAGGGCCGCGGCGCGGCGTTTGAGGGCGG
>JBIJAP010000436.1:0-3253 GCA_044345715.1 Rubrivivax sp. | reverse complement strand
AGTGGCATCTGGCGCACGTGAGCTGGTTCTTCGAGACCTTCGTGCTCGAGGCCCACGAGCGCGGCTTCGTGCCCTTCGACCCGGCCTTCCGCGTGCTGTTCAACAGCTACTACAACGCCGTCGGCGACAAGCACCCGCGGCCGCAGCGCTGCTTGGTCACGCGGCCCGGGCTGGCCGAGGTGATGGCCTACCGCCATGCGGTCGATGCGCGCATGGCGGCGCTGCTGCAACGCGCCGCGGGCGATGCAGAGCTGGCGGCCGCCGTCGAGCCGCTGGTGAGCCTGGGCCTGCAGCACGAACAGCAGCACCAGGAGCTCATCGCCACGGACTTTCTGCATCTCTTGTCGCTGAACCCGCAGCAGCCGGCCTGGCGCAGCGGCCCGCGCCTGGCGGCCGCTGAACTGCCGCTGCACTGGCGGGCCTTCGAAGGCGGGCTGGTGGACATCGGCCACCGCGGCGATGGTTTCGCGTTCGACAACGAGACCCCGCGCCACCGCGCGTGGCTGCAGCCTTACCAGCTGGCGTCTCGCCTGGTGACGCAGGGCGAGTGGGCCGACTTCATCCAAGCCGGGGGCTACCGCGACCCACGCCTGTGGCTGGCCGCCGGCTGGGACTGGCGCCAGGCCCACGGCATCGAGGCGCCGCTGTACTGGCAGCGCGAAGGCGCGGGCTGGTCGGTCTTCACCCCGTTGGGCCGCCTGCCGATCGACATCCACGCACCGGTGCTGCACCTGAGCCTGTATGAAGCCGACGCCTATGCACGCCACCAGGCCGCGCGGCTGCCCACCGAGGCCGAATGGGAGCATGCCGTGTCGCAGCAACCCGGCGCGCTGGCCCAGGCCCACGGCGCGGCCTGGCAATGGACGGCCAGCGCCTACGCGCCCTACCCCGGCTTCCGCCCCTGGGCAGGCGCTGTGGGCGAGTACAACGGCAAGTTCATGGTCGACCAGACCGTGCTGCGCGGCAGCTCGCTGGCCACACCGGCCGGCCATGCACGCGACAGCTACCGCAACTTCTTCCCGGCCGGTGCGCGCTGGCAGCTCACGGGGCTGCGGCTGGCACGCGACGGCGCGGGCTGAAGGCGGTTCCCTCACCACCGCTGGCCCTGAGCCTGTCGAAGGGCTGGTGCTGGACCAGGGGCTTCGACAAGCTCAGCCCGAACGGCGTCACATCCCCCACCACCGCTCGCCCTGAGCCTGTCGAAGGGCCGGTGCCGAACCACGGGCTTCGACAGGCTCAGCACGAACGGGAGAACTTCTCCCGCCCCCGCTTCAACGCGCGGCCAGCGTCTCCCAGCGCTCCAGCGCCTGCATCAGCTCGGCTTCGATGGCCTCGTGGCGCGCCTGCAGGGCCGGCACGGCCTGCGGCTCGCGGGTGTAGAGATCGTTGCTGGCCAGGCGTTCCTGCAGCGCTTTCTGCTCGGCCTCGAGCGCCTCGATGCGGCCGGGCAGACCGTCGAGCTCGCGCTGTTCCTTGAAGCTGAGCTTGCTGCGCGCAGCGGTGGGGGCAGCCGATGCCGAAGCCGCAGGCGGCGGCGCGGGCGCAGGCGCAGGCACCGCCGCTGCCGCAATCGCCCGCGCCCGCCCGCGCTGGCGCTTCCAGTCTTCATAGCCACCTTCGTACTCACGCCAGAACCCAGGCCGGCCGCCGTAGGCCGGATCGCCCTCCCAGGCGATGGTGCTGGTGACCACGTTGTCGAGGAAGCGCCGGTCGTGGCTGACCAGGAACACCGTGCCGTCATAGGCCTGCAGCAGCTCTTCGAGCAGCTCCAGCGTGTCGATGTCGAGGTCGTTGGTGGGCTCATCGAGCACCAGCACGTTGGCCGACAGCGCGAACAGGCGCGCCAGCAACAGGCGGTTGCGCTCGCCGCCCGAGAGCGTGCGCACCGGCGAGTTCGCGCGCTCGGGTGAGAACAGGAAATCGGTGAGATAGCTCATCACGTGCTTGCGTGTCACCTTCGGCGGCTGGCCGAACTCGATCCACTCGCTGCCGGGGCTGATGGTGTCGGCCAGCGTGGCATCGAGGTCGAGGCCGGCGCGCATCTGGTCGAAGTAGGCCACCGTCAGCCGCGTGCCCTGGCGCACGCGGCCGCTGGTGGGCTGCAGCTCGCCGAGGATCAGCTTCAGCAGCGTCGTCTTGCCGCAGCCGTTGGGGCCGATCAGGCCGACCTTGTCGCCACGCAGCAGCGTCGCCGTGAATCGATCGACCAGCTGGGCTCCGCCACCGAAGCCCATGCTCACATCGGTGAGCTCGGCCACGATCTTGCCGGGCGGCAGGCCAGCATCGAGCTCCAGCCGCACGCGCCCCAGCGCATCGCGCCGCTCGGCCCGCGCGCGGCGCAGGCCTTCCAGCCGCCCGATACGGCCCACGCTGCGCGTGCGGCGCGCCTCCACGCCCTTGCGCACCCACACCTCTTCCTGCGCCAGCAGCTTGTCGGCGCGGGCGTTGGCCAGGGCCTCGTCTTCGAGCTCGCGCGCCTTCGTCGCTTCGTAGGTGCTGAAGCGCCCGGGGTAGCTGCGCAGGATGCCGCGGTCGAGCTCGACGATGCGCGTGGCGACCGCGTCGATGAACGCCCGGTCGTGCGAGACGACGATGAGCGCGCCGCGCCAGGCCACGAGCAGCTCCTGCAGCCACTCGATGGCCTCGACGTCGAGGTGGTTGGTGGGTTCGTCGAGCAGCAGCAGCTGCGGCCGCGCCACCAGCGCGCGCGCCAGCGCCACGCGCTTCTTGGTGCCGCCCGACAGGGCCTCGACACGCGCATCGGCATCGAGGCGCAGGCGCTCCAGCGCTTCGGTGACGCGCTGCTCCCAGGTCCAGCCATCCAGCGCCTCGATGCGCGTCTGCACGGCATCGAGGTCGTCGCCCTCGGCGTGGGTTTCGTAGCGCTCGCGCAGCGCCCGCGCCTCGGCCACGCCTTCGGCTACGGCATCGAACACGCTCGCGCCAGGCTCGAACTGCGGCTCCTGCGGCACGTAGACGCGGGTGAGGCCTTGTTGCAGCGACATGCGCCCGTCGTCGGGCTTCTCGAGCCCGGCGAGGATCTTCAGCAGCGACGACTTGCCGGTGCCATTGCGACCGATGAGCGCCAAGCGCTCACCGGCTTCGAGGGAGATGGCCGCGCCATCGAGCAGCGGCACGTGACCGAACGCGAGGTGGGCATCAGCGAGGGAAAGGAGGGCCATGCGCGCATTGTCCGTTCGCGCGGACGTGCGCCCGGCCGTTTGCTAGAAAGCCCCCAACCCCGTTCGCAGCG
>JBIJAP010000055.1:0-12714 GCA_044345715.1 Rubrivivax sp. | reverse complement strand
GAGACCGGCTCACAGAGTTGATGACGGTGTGTGCGAATGGCGTCCAGATCCGGCTGATCCGTCATGGGAGCGATCGGTTTGCGGCAGTCGGATCGCAGGCGGCAACGTCGCAGAAGGGTCGGGACCAGCGGATGTTGACGGCATGCAGCGCACGTAGCGGTGAGTTCGGGCTCGCAGTGCCGTACCGTCGCGCATTGCCAAGATGCAGGGTGTTCCTGCCGTTACGTCCCGGCCTATTGCGGCAACCCGCGCTGAAGAAAGCCTTCCTGCGTCAGCACTGCGCGGATCGCCGCCAGCATTGCCGTGGGCGCTGCGGCCGCCGGATGGGCTCGAAAGAGCGCGGCAGCATCGCTGACCCGCACGAATGCATCGAATGCTTGCTCGGCCTGTGCCCGCTCCTGCCGAGTCCATGCCTCTGAACCGCCGTTGAGTGGTCCCGGGGGCCGCAACTGCCGCAATGCCGGCAACTGCCGTTCGCAGCGGCAGGCCGCCTTCTCGCTCACCAGCCCACACTGGCTGCCCGTGAAAGCGGCCAGCCGCGCGCGGCTGCGGGACAGCCGCTTTCGGTAAGCCGCGGGCGTGACCCCCACCACTTCAGCGGCCACGTTCGATGGCAGATCGAACACCGTGTCGAGCACGTAGACCAGCCGGTCTTCGCGGTCCAGCGCCATCAGCATGTTCTGCGTGCAGGACAGCGCCACCTGGCGCGCCTCGAGCTTGTCCTGGGGCGTCAGCGCCAGAGGCCCGCCTTGAGCGTGGGTCACTTGCTCGGACAGCGCGAGCCCGGCCCCCAGTTTCTCGGCCAGGGCGTCCAGCGACAGCACCGGCGCCTCGGCAGCCGAGGTGCGCGCCGTCATCAGGTGGTTGTGCGCCACGCGCCACACCCAGGTGGTGAAGGCTGCCTCGCCCCGAAACCCGCCCAGGTGCGTGACGATCTTGAGCAGGATCTCCTGCGTGGCGTCGGCAGCGTCGTCGCGGTGGCCCAGCACGCGCAGCGCCAAGTTGAACACACCGGGTTGCAGCGAGGCCAGCAGCCGGTCGAGCGCGGCCAGGTCGCCCTGCTGGGCAGCGGCCAGGGTCTCGGGCGTAGGTGCGGTGATCTTCATGGCAGTGACTCAGAGCCCGGGCACAGCAGGCTGGTTGGCGGCGAGTTTGCTCGGGGTGAGGATGGCCGTGTCGAACCACTCCAGCGTCGCATCCGTGCCGTAGGTCGCCCGCACGCGTTCCTTCCAGCCTGCGTTGAACCATTGCTCGGCTGCGGCCTGGTCCTTCCAGAGGTAGATGCCGCCAAACCGGCCGTCGTCGGTGATGATGAAATGCTTGCGCAACAGGCCGGGCACGGCACGGTAGGTGGGGATGGAAGCCTGGAACTCCTGCACCAGCCGGGCCTTGCCGATGCCGGCAGGAGTAGGGATGGTGACCAGGGTCGAGACGCTGGCGCCGTCCGCCTGCGCCGGTGTTCCGCCGGGCGTGTTGTCGACGGCCACCGGCACCTCGTAGAACCGCACCTGGCCCTTGGCGCCGCGTTCCTTCTCGACGCGTTCGAACCATGCGGGGTTGAACCAGGCGCGAGCGCTGGCCAGGTCCTTCCACAGGTACAGCCCGCCGTAGTGGCCGTCGGCCTGAGCGATGGCATAGGCCTTGAAAGACAGCCCGGGAATGGAGTCGTACGTCGGGGTGGTCTCGCGCATCCGGCGCCACACCAGCATCTTGGGCGCGTACCACGGGGTGGGCACCTTCACGACGGCAGCCACGGCCGAGCTGGCTGCATAGCCTTCGCCGCCCTGGGCCTGGGCCTGGACCACTGCAGCGGGTACGAGCAGAGCGGCGCTGGTGGTCAGGGAAGCCAGGAGGCGCTGCGGAGCTGGGCGGCGGGTGGGATCGCGGGGGATTGTCGACATGGCGAGTCCTTGGGTGGTCACGCGGGCAGGATCGTCCGCGTTGATTCCTTGGACTGGAAGTCCGCCTCCGTTGTGACCGGCACGATCGAACCGACCCATGGCCTTGAGCTCGGGACCCCTGAAGTAGCCGCGAACCCCGACGCCGGTGACGCATGGGCCGTCGCCCGCGACCCTCTGCGGAGAGACCCCTTGACATGGCACCGGGGTGCCGGCTTTATCGTGCGGGCCCATGGATGTCACCTCTTCATCACCCCCGGGCGCGGCGCTGAGCAGCGGCGAGCTGTGCCGCATCGCAGGCGTCACCCGCGGAACGCTGCGCGTTTACGAGCGCGAGGGGCTGCTGGGCCTGCCGCCCCGCGGCGCCAACGGCTACCGGCGCTTCCCGTCCGATGCGGTGCAGCGGCTGCAGGCCATTCGCCAGCTCAAGGCGGTGGGCTTCTCGCTGCGCGAGATCGGCTGGCTGCTGGCCGAGCGCGATGATGGTGGCCTCAGCCCGGCACAGATGCGACAGCTGGCGCGCGAGCAGGTCACGGCCATCGACCAGCGCATCGCACAGCTGCAGGTGGTGCGCGAAATGGCCGCGGCCGTGGCCGCCGGCCACACCGAGTTGATGGACGACCCCGAGTGCGGCTTCCTGTTGCGCTTCCTGGCCGCCGGCCAGCCGGTACAGGCCGTAGCGGCCGAAGTGGAGATCTGAGCATGGCTACACGTCGCCGCTTCATCCTGGGCACGGTGGGCGTGGTCGGAACGCTGGTCGTCGGTTGGGCCCTCGTGCCGCCGCGGCAGCGCCTCACCGGCCGCCAGCCGCTACCCGCCGAGCCAGGGCAGGTGGCCTTCAACGGCTGGGTCAAGCTCGGCACCGACGGCCGTGTGATCGTTCAGGTGCCCAAGAGCGAAATGGGCCAGGGCGTGCACACCGCACTGGCCATGCTGCTGGCCGACGAGTTGGACGCCGACTGGTCTGCGGTGCACGTGGAGCACCCGCCGCTGGACGCGATCTACAACAACCAGGCCACCGTGATCGACGGCCTGCCCTTTCATCCCGACGCCAACGGCCTGGTCAAGCGCCTGGCCGGCTGGATGACGGCCAAGTCCATGCGTGAATTCGGCCTGCAGGTGACGGGCGGCTCCAGCAGCCTGAAGGATCTCTGGCTGCCGATGCGCGAGGCTGGGGCCTCGGCACGCGCGATGCTCGTGGCCGCCGCCGCGGCGCAGTGGGGCGTCAAGGCCGAGGAGGTGAGGGTCGAGCGGGGCGTGCTGAGGCATGCTTCGGGGCGTCAGGCGGGCTTCGGCGAGCTTGCCGCCGCCGCTGCCCAGCAGCCGCTGCCCCGCCGCCCGGTGCTGAAGACGCCGGCGCAGTTCAAGCTCATCGGGACATCGCAGGCGCGGCTGGAGTCGGCCGACAAGATCACCGGCCGAGCGGTCTTCGGCATGGACGTGCGGCTGCCCGGGCTGCTGTACGCCACCGTGGCCATGTGCCCGACGCTGGGTGGCCGCGTGAAGTCATTCGACGGCGCCTCGGCGCTGAAGCTGCCGGGCGTCAAGCAGGTGCTGACGGTGGGTGCGCACATGGGCGGCACGGCGGGCGTGGCCGTGGTCGCCGACACGCCCTGGCACGCGATGCAGGGCCTGAAGGCCGTGAGCGTGCAGTGGGACGAGGGGGTGGCCATGGCGGAGGTCGACAGCGCCGCCGCCATGCAGCGGCTGGCGCAGACCCTGGACACCGAAACCGGCCTGGCCTACTTCACCGAGGGCGACGCGGCCGCGGCCATTGCCGGCGCGGCCATGGTGGTCAAGGCCGAGTACCGCGCGCCCTGGCTGGCGCACATGGCGCTGGAGCCCATCAACTGCACGGTGCAGCTGGCGGCCGACGGCGCCAGCGCCTCGCTCTGGGCGCCGACGCAGGTGCCCGGTCTGGCGCGCCGCGCCGCCGCCTTGGCGCTGGGTCTCGACAGCGAGGCCGTGACCGTGAACGTGACGCTGCTGGGCGGCGGCTTCGGCCGCCGGCTGGAGGTGGACTACGTCGGCCCCGCGGCCGAGATCGCGCGCGCCATGAAGGGCACGCCCGTGCAGACCTTCTGGAGCCGGGCCGAGGACACGCAGCACGACTTCTACCGCCCCGCAGCCGTCGCGCGCTGGCAGGCGGGGCTGGACGCGCAGGGCCGTCTCCTGGGCATCAGCGCCGTGAGCGCCGGCCAGGCCATCGTGCCGCAGTTCATCGAGCGCGTGTTCGGCCTGCCCGGCGGCCCCCTGGACAAGACCGCGCTGGAAGGCTCGCACGACCAGCCCTACGCCTGGCCCGCGGCGCGCTTCGCGCACGCGCTGGTGGCACTGCCGGTGCCGGTGGGCTTCTGGCGCAGCGTGGGCCACTCGCACCAGGCGTTCTTCAAGGAGAGCTTCGTCGACGAACTCGCCACCGCAGCGAAGCAGGACCCGGTGGCCTTCCGCCTGTCTCTGCTGCAGGGTCACCCGCGGGTCGCAACGGTGCTGAAACTGGCCGCCGACAAGGCCGGTTGGGGCCGGCCGCTGGCCCCGCTGCCCGATGGCACGAAGCGCGCGCGAGGCGTCGCGCTGCACCGCAGCTTCGGCAGCACGGTGGCGCAGGTGGTGGAGGTGTCGGTGGGCGCGGACAAGGCCATCCGCGTGCACCGCGTGGTGGCCGCGGTGGACTGCGGCACCGCGGTCAACCCGAACCACATCGCGCAGCAGATCGAGAGCGCGGTGGTTTTTGGCCTCTCGGCCGCGCTTGGCGGCGGCATCGAGATCGTGCAAGGCCGCGTGAAGCAGAGCAACTTCCACGAGCAACCGCCGCTGCGCATCGATGCCTGCCCGGTGATCGAGACCCACATCCTGCCGGGCACCGAGGCGCCCGAGGGCATCGGCGAGCCGGGCCTGCCGCCGCTGGCCCCGGCCGTGGCCGGCGCGGTGTTCGCCCTGACCGGGCAGCGCCTGCGCAGCCTGCCGCTTCACCTGAGCTGACACCATGACGACCACGATCCAGATCAACGGCAAGCCGACCACGGTGCAGGCTGATCCCGACACCCCGATCCTGTGGCTGCTGCGAGGCGAGCTGGGCCTCACCGGAACCAAGTTCGGCTGTGGCATGGCACTGTGCGGCGCCTGCACGGTGCATATGGACGGCGAGCCGGTGCGCAGTTGCGTCACGCCGCTGGCCGCGGTGGGTGCGCGGGCGGTCACCACCATCGAGGGCCTGGAGGGCCGAGCCGCCCGGGCCGTGCACGACGCATGGCTCACGCTGGACGTGGTGCAGTGCGGCTACTGCCAGAGCGGCCAGGTCATGGCTGCCGCGGCGCTGCTGGCACGCAATCCGAAGCCAACCGACGCCGACATCGACTCGGCGATGGCAGGCAACCTTTGCCGTTGCGGCACCTACCCTCGCATCCGTGCGGCCATCCACGAAGCGGCGGAACTGCTGGCGCGCACGTAGTGGCATGACGGAGCCGGCGCGCCAGGCTTGGTCGTACCGGGCCCGTCGCCTTCGACACCGGTGCCGCTGCAGCACCCACTCGCTACCGCACGAAGCCGTCCGTCAAGGTGCGCAGGAAGGCCACCAGATCCTGCACGTCCTGCGCACTCAGCCGCGGTGGCTGGCCGGGCTGCTGGCCAAAGGGCGGTTGCTGGTTGACGTTGCCGCGGTAGGCCAAGGGAAGGTCGTTGAACTTGTCCGCCACGCCGCCCACCACCGGGTACCAGCGCGCCGGGTCGGTGTCGCGCGTGGCGTAGAACGACACCGCGTTCTGCAGCGTCGCCACCGCGCCGTTGTGGAAGTAGGGTGCGGTCAGTGCCACGTTGCGCAGGGTCGGCACCTTGAACATGCCGCACAGGTCTGTGCGGTTGGACAGGTCGGTGCGCACGGGGCCGCACAGCCCCATGTCGAAGAAGCCCGGGTCGGCCGTGGCCGCACTTTGGTTGCGCGGTACGCCCAGGGCGAAGTAGCCGAAGTTGGTGAACAGCGCCCGCGTCTGCCCCGCGGGCGGCGTGCTGCTGTGGCAGCTGGCGCAGTTGCCTTGCTGCGGGCTGTTGAAGAGCGCCAGCCCGCGCGCTTCCTAAGCGCTGAACGTCGCGCGGCCGTCCTGCACGGCGTCGAACTTGCTGGTGTAGGGCTGGTAGTCCGGGTCGCCGGCTTGGTAGGACTGCAGCGCCGCTTGCACGGCCTGCAGCACCTGGGCGTCGCTGGCATTGGCGTCCAGGGCTGACGCCGACAGCAGCTGCGCGAAGTACGGCAGCGTGCGCACGCGGGCCACTGCGGCGGCGTTGCTGGCGTGGGCCATCTCCTTGGCGGCCAGCAGCGGGCCCAGCGCCTGCGCAGCGCGCGAGTCGGCCCGGCCGTCCCAGGTGAAGCCGCCGGTGGGGCGGCGCTGGTTGTCGAAGCTGAAGGCGCGGTTGTCGTTCAGGTAGTTCAACGTGGGCGAGCTGCGCAGGCCCTGCTGGTCCAGCGCCGGGCCGCCCAGCGGCAGGAAGACCCCGTCGGCGTCGGCATGGCCGCGCTCCAGCACGTGGCAGCTGGCGCAGGCCAGGTTGCCTGCAGCGGACAGGCGCGTGTCTTTGAAGAGCAGGTCGCCCACGGCCACACGGGCGGCCTCGGTGGCCGCGCCGCCAGCGTCTTGCAGGGGGGGCGTGGTGGCCGGGGCGGCGGCGCTGTCGGCTGAACCGCTGCCGCCGCCGCAGCCGGCCACGAGGGTAGTCAGCAGGGCCGCCAGAAGGGCTGGCAGAAGGGTCGCCAGACCCTTGGCGGCGCTCACGGCCCGGAGAGATCGAACGCGGTCGTGGAGATTCATGGAAAGAGGCTCGGTGGCTGCTGAGATGAGCGCCACGATGGACCGCGAGCGCGCAGCCAGCATGGAGAAACTGTGGAGACGGCCTCCGCAATCGCATGCGAGCCCACCGCTACGATCACCGCACCATGCCTGTCGCTGAACCGCGCCGCCTGCGCCTGGCGCTCGTCCACCAGTTGGCGCTGCTCCTGGTGGGCGCCGTGCTGCTGGCCGTGACGGTGCTGGGTGCGGCCGTGGCCTGGAACCTGCGCGCCGGCTTCAGTGACTATCTGCGCGCCCAGGACGAGCACTGGCTGGAGCGTTTTGCCGAAGTGGCTGCGGCGGCCGTGACCGAGCGGGGCATCGAGGCCGTGTCTGGACCGCCCGGGTCCTTGCGGCCGCTGTTCGAGGCCGTGGCGCCGCGGCCCAGGCCCGGCGGCATGAACGACTCTGACGCCATGGGGGGCCTGCGGGGCCCACCTCCCCGCCAGGGCCCCGGCGGCCGCCCGCCTCCCGGGGCAGGGCGGGCGCCTGAGCGGCTGAGCCTGTCTGACGCCGAAGGCCGGCCCTTGGCAGGCCGCCCGCTGACGCCGCAGGAGGTGTCGGCGGAGCGACCCATCGTCGTCGGTGGCCGCACGGTGGCGCGGGCGCAGTTGGCGCGCGGGGCCTTTGCCACAGCAGACGTGGACGCGGCCTTCCTGGCACGCCAGTACCGCGGCATCGTGCTGACGGCCTTGCTGCTCACGCTGGTGGCCGTGGCCGGCGCGGTGTGGGCGGGCCGGCGCTGGCTGCGCCCCGTGCGCGACGTGCAGCATGCCGCGCGCCGCGTTGCGCAAGGCGCCTTCGACGTGCGCCTGGTGCCGCACGGCAACGACGAGCTGGCCGACCTCTCGCGCGACATCAACGCCATGGCCGCGTCGCTGCAGCAACTGGAGGCCAGCCGCCGCCGCTGGATGGCCGAGCTGTCGCACGAGATGCGCACGCCGCTGGCGGTGCTGCGGGGCGAAGTGGAAGCGCTGGTGGACGGTGTCCGCCCGCTCACGACCGCGGCCATGCTGTCGTTGCAGGAAGAGGTGGCGCGCGTGACGCGGCTGGTGGAAGACTTCCACCAACTGGCGCTGTCCGACTTGCGCGCGCTGCCCTGCAGCTTCGCACCGGTGCAGCCCGCCGCCTTGCTTCGCGATGCGGTGGGCCGCACGGAGCCGCGGGCGCTGGCTGCGGGCCTGCGGCTGGACGTGGACACAGGCCAGGCGCCGCAGCTGGCTCATTGGGACACGCAGCGCATCGGCCAGCTGCTGTCCAACCTTCTGGAAAACAGCCTGCGCTACACCGACGCGCCGGGCCGCATCTCGCTGCAGCTGCGCGCCGCAGGGCTCGACCACACGGTTCTGAGCGTGGACGACAGTGCCCCCGGCGTGCCGGCCGCCGACCAGGCGCGCCTGTTCGAGCCGCTGTATCGCGCAGACGCATCGCGCAGCCGGCGCCTGGGCGGCAGCGGGCTGGGTCTGGCCATCTGCCGCGCGATCGTGCGCAGCCACGGCGGGCAGATAGAGGCTGGCGCGTCACCGCTGGGCGGCCTGCGCGTCGTGGTCACGCTGCCCCTGCAACCGAAGGGCAGCGCATGAATGCCGAGCGGCGTGTGCTGGTGGTCGAAGACGAAGCCAAGCTCGCGGCGCTGCTGTGCGACTACCTGCGCGCCGCGGGTTACGAAACTCGCGTGGCGGAAGACGGGCCTTCAGCGCTGCAGGCCTTTGTGGACCATCCCCCGGCGGCCGTGCTGCTGGACCTGAACCTGCCGGGGCTGGACGGCATGGAGGTGTGCCGGCGGCTCCGCCACCACTCTGCGGTGCCCATCCTGATGCTGACGGCACGCGCCGACGAGATCGACCGCATCGTGGGCCTGGAGATCGGCGCCGACGACTACCTCTGCAAGCCCTACAGCCCGCGCGAGGTGGTGGCCCGCGTGGGCGCGCTGCTGCGTCGCTCGCAGGGCCGGCTGGCCGGTGCGGCGGGTGCATCGCCCACGTCGAGGCTGGAGGTCGGCGGCATGGCCCTGGACGACGCCGGCCAGCGCGCCTGGTGGCGCGGTCAGGCCTTGCCGCTCACGCCAATCGAGTGGCGGCTGCTGCGAACGCTGCTGCAGCAGCCAGGCCGGGTGTTCGCGCGGGCACAGCTGTTGGACGCCATCCATGCCGATTTCCGCGACGTGAGCGACCGCGCCGTGGACAGCCACGTGAAGAACCTGCGCCGCAAGCTGCAAACCGCCATGGCGGGGCCCGACTGCATTGCCACCGTCTACGGCGTGGGCTACCGGCTCGACGTGCCGCCCGCTGCCGGCAGCAGCGCACCAAGCGCGTAGCGGCCGCCGCGCCAGGAAGCTCGTGCAGTGCTGGGACGACGGGGTGACCACCGATGTCCGTCTCGTGTCGCTGTTGCGCCGTCACGGCGCGCGGGCCACCTTCAACCTCAACGCCGGCCTGTATCGGCTGAAGCGGCAGTTCGGCTGGCGTCATGGCGACACCGAGGTCTGGCGGCTGGCCCGCGGCGAGCTCCGCGAGGTCTAGGGTATGGGTGCCCAGAGTGCCTTGTGCAGGAACTTCTGCGCGATTGCGCGCCAGTCTCAGTATCTGCTGCAGCCTTCCTGATCCGCCTGTTGCGCGTAGAGTGGAGCTTTACAGGTAAACGAGTTGCCATCCTGTCTCAGCAGTTACTGCGCCCAACGAGGCCGTTGCGCGCAATAGTTATTGAGACTCGCGCAGAAGTAATGAGACTAGCGCGCAGGAGTTGGTGAGACTGGGCGGCGGCTTACCTATGAAGCGTGGCTTCCTGGGTTCAAGGTGTGTGCGGGCCATGCTGTGGTGCGACGGGCAGCCATGCAGCGGGTGCTGACCTTGGCTGCCGGCGGGCGTACTCACGCAAGGCGGCACGAAGCAGCCGTTGGGCCCTGGGACCGGCGAGGCCACGAGCGGCCGCGGTTCGGGGTGCAGCGGTCGTAGACCACTCGCGAGGTGGCTCGCGGCGTCGGCGACTGCTTCTGCCCGGCTCGAACTGGCAGTGCCGACCCTGAACGGTCATTCGCTGACCTGATCTCGCCGCTCCGAAGCCGCCGGTCGGCCCCCGCACAGGCCCCGTGCCCCGCGCCCGAGGGGACACATTCGGGGGCGGTACTGAGGGCGATTTAGGCGTGGTGCAGGACTTGAGACCGTGCGGGCTCACCACTTCGGGAGCCTCGCGTGCAAGCCATCGGCCGGCAGCCCCAGCGGGCGCCGGATGGCACCCCTGTCCACTGCGAACGCCACCGCCCGGAACAGACCACGCTGTACCGCCTGGTGCAGCAGCACGCTGCCACCTTCTTCGCCCAGGCCGAAGACGCTGCCGGCGCCGACCTGCCGCAGTTCATCAAAGACGAGTTCGACGCCTTCCCCGAATGCGGCATCCTGGCCCACGGCTTCCTGCGCCTGCATTGCGGCGACTACGGCCACGACAAGCTGGTCGCCTTCAGCTGCAAGCGGCGCGGTTTTTGCCGCTCATGCGGCGCCCGGCGCATGGCACAGACGGCGGCGCACCTGGTGGACCACGTCATCCCTCATGTGCCGGTGCGCCAGCCGGGCGAGGGGTCTCGGGGCTCAAGAGGCCTGTCAACGGCATGAAGTATTACTACAGAGTTACACGTCATTGACCGGCAACGCCGGGCAGCGACTCGTGCGGCGAGGCTGCTTCCTCCTTTATACCGTTCGCGGAGCGTGCGACCTGGGGTCTCCCGGGCATCCGCAGAAGTCCTAGCCCCCGCCGAAGCTTGGTGTAGTAAAAATACATATCTGCGCGTACCGATCCCGCTTCGGATGCGGCGACGGATGCCTTGCCCCGCTGCCGAAACTCGGCACGGGCCTTTCGGCCGGGCAAGGGCAGTGTTCCGGATCCAAGACAACACCAGGAGACAACCGTGAAGCGTTCCCTTGCCCTGGGCCTGGCCCTGTTGGCTGCTGCGTCTGCGCAGGCCGACGTCATCCTTCATGCCTTCAACTGGCGCTACAGCGACGTCACCGCGCGAGCCGACGCCATCCGCGACGCCGGCTACCGCATGGTGCTGGTGGCTCCGGCGCACAAGAGCGCCGGCACCGAGTGGTGGTCGCGCTACCAGCCACAGGACTACCGCACGATCCAGCACACGCTGGGCGACCGCGCGTCGTTCGTGGCGATGGTCAACGCGCTGACCCAGCGCAACATCCGCGTCTACGCCGACGTGGTGCTCAACCACATGGCCAACGAGGCCTGGAAGCGCTCCGACCTCAACTATCCCGGCACCGAGGTGCTGGCCACGTATGCCGCCGACTCCACCTATTGGAACGCGCAGCGGCTTTTCGGCAACCTGACGCAGAATTTCCTCGGCGCCGGCGACTTCGGCTCGGCCAACTGCATCGGCAACTACAACGACGTCTGGCAGGTGCAGAACTGGCGCCTGTGCGGCGGCGCCGGCGACGCCGGCTTGCCCGACCTCGTGGCCAACTCGTGGGTGATCAGCCAGCAGCAGCAGTACCTGCAGGCGCTCAAGAACCTGGGCGTCAAGGGATTCCGCATCGACGCGGCCAAGCACATGCCCAACGGCCACATGAACGCCGTGCTGACGTCGAACCTCAAGAGCGGCATGCACGTCTTCGGCGAGATCATCACCAGCGGCGGCGTCGGCAACTCCGAGTACGACCTGTTCCTCGGCCCCTACCTGGCAGGCACCGACCACGGAGCCTACGACTTCCCGCTGTTCGCGCAGATCCGCAGCGCCTTCAGCTTCAACGGGTCGATGAGCCAGCTCGTCGATCCGGGCGCCTATGGCCAGGCGTTGCCCAGCGCGCGCGCCATCACGTTCACCGTCACGCACGACATCCCCAACAACAGCGGATTCCGCTGGCAGATCATGGATCCCACCGACGAGACGCTGGCCTATGCCTATGTGCTCGGCCGCAACGGCGGGGTGCCGATGGTCTACACCGACAACAACGAGAGCGGAGACAACCGCTGGGTCAACGCCTGGAACCGCACCGACCTGCGCGCCATGATCGGCTTCCACAACGCCGTGCAAGGTACCGACATGCAGGTACTGGCGCACGGCCAGTGCCACCTGGTGTTCCGGCGGGGCAACCTGGGCATCGTGGGCATCAACAAGTGCGGCAGTGCGGTGAACGTGAACGTCAACATGAACAGCAGCGTGCTGTGGTGGAACGTCAACTACACCGACCGTCTGGGGTCGGGCAGCGTCGTGCGCATCACCAGCAGCAACCACACGTTCACGCTGCCGGCCCGGGGTGCGCGCATGTGGCTGCGCTGATCGCCAGGCGCCCGGCTGCGGGCGGCCCGCGGTCGGCGGGCTGCTGTCCGCCGCTCCGGCTGTCGATCCGTCGCCTGCCGCCTGCAGGCCGACGCCGGCGGTCGCAGCACCAGTGGCATTCAAACTGCCACGGGCTGCTGCCATCGCCATGGACCTCATCACCGCCAGAACACCACAAGCCGCCAGCGCTACGCCAGCACGCTGCCACGTCCGGGCCGCCCGCATCGCGGCCGCCACCGATGCGACGGCGCTGTCGCTGGCCGGCGCTCCGGCGCAGGCGCAGCGACTCGTCGTCGCGCCGGCCGCCGAGGTGCTGGTCGGCGAGCTGCTGACGATCCGTCTGGAAGGCCTGCCGCCGGCGACCGAACTCACGCTGATCGCCTCGCGCAGCGTCAGCGACTGGGATGGCTTGCACGCGAGGCTCCCGAAGTGGTGAGCCCGCACGGTCTTGAATCCTGCGCCACGCCTCAATCGCCCTCAGTACCGCCACCCGAATCTGTCCCCTCGGGCGCGGGGCACGGAGGCCTGTGAGGGGGGCCGACCGGCGGCTTCGGAGCGGCGAGATCAGGTCAGCGAATGTCCGTTCAGGGCCGTTGAACTAAACCGCTGACGCGGTGGTGGTGCGCCGTGAGTTTCTTGGGTCGGTGAGTCGTACCTTGGTTCTGGGGACTTTTCCCCGGACCTCGGAGACTGTGATGACACCGCTGCGCCAACG
>JBIJAP010000434.1:0-3293 GCA_044345715.1 Rubrivivax sp. | reverse complement strand
CGGCCAGTCGTTGTTGCTGAAGAACTCGTCCCAGAGCACGCGGCCGATCATCAGCGTTTCGGGGCCGCCCAAGAGCTCAGGAATGACGAATTCGCCGATGCACGGAATGAACACCAGCATGCTGCCGGCGATGATGCCGGCCTTGGACAGCGGCACGGTGATCTTCCAGAAAGCCGTCCAGGGCGTGGCGCCGAGGTCGGCCGCGGCTTCCAGCAGCCGCAGGTCCATCTTTGCCAGGTTGCTGTACAGCGGCAGGATCATGAACGGCAGGTAGGTGTAGGTCATGCCCAGCACCAGCGAAAACGGCGTGTGCATCAGCTTGCCCGGCGCAGTGATGAGGCCGAGCGAATACAGCAGCTGGTCGAGCCCCAGGCCGACGATGATTTCGGCCACCCAGCCGCCCTCGGTGAGCAGGCCGCGCCACGAGTACACGCGCAGCAGGAAACTCGTCCAGAAGGGCAGCATCACCAGCATCAGCAGCGCCGGCTGGATGCTGCTCTTGGCGCGCGCCATGAAGTAGGCGAACGGATAGCCGATGAACAGGCACAGCAGCGTCGTGGCGCCGGCGTACTTGACGCTGTTGACGTAGGTCTGCCAGTAAAGCGGGTCTTGCGCAATGAACTGATAGGTGCCGAACTTCAGCGACAGCGTCAGCACGCCTTCGGACCAGGTGACCAGGTCCTTGAAGGTGACGGCCTCCATCTCGGAGACGCTGATCTTGCCGACAATGAAGAACGGCCCGAGGAAGAACACCAGCAAGAAGAGGAACGGCGCCGCGATGACGAGCACGCGGCCGCTGAACGCATCGACCACGAGGCGGTGGAGTCCGGTCATCGGGGCGTTGCTCATGCCCGGCTTACTGCGTCAGCACCACGTGCGCGGAACGCGACCAGTGCGCCCAGACGGTGTCGCCCCAGGTGAACTCGTCGTCGCGGTGGCGCTGGGTGTTCGTCATGCTCACCTTCAGCATGGCGCCGCTGCCGAGCTGCACGTGGAACACCGTGTAGCTGCCGAAGTACGACATTTCCTTGATCGTGCCCTGGGCCGTGTTGTACGGGTCGGGCTGGCCATCGTGGCCGAGCGGGCGGTTGCGCGAGAGGTGGATCTTCTCGGGGCGCAAAGCCACCGTCACGGCCATGCCCTGGGTGCCGGTGATGCCGTGGCCCACGTAGTGCCGGCAGTCGGCACTGCCCACCACGCAATGGTCGGCCTCGTCTTTGTCGAGCGTTCCGTTCATCAGGTTGACGTTGCCGATGAAGTCGGCCACGAAGCGCGTGGCCGGCGTCTCGTACAGGTCGCCAGGCGCGCCGACCTGCAGGAACCGGCCCTCGCTCATGATGGCGATGCGGCTGGCCATGGTCATGGCCTCTTCCTGGTCGTGCGTCACCATCACGCAGGTCACGCCAACGCTCTCGACGATGTTGACGAGCTCGATCTGGGTCTGCTCGCGCAGCTTCTTGTCGAGCGCGCCCAGCGGCTCGTCGAGCAGCAGCAGACGCGGTTGCTTGGCCAGGCTGCGCGCCAGCGCCACACGCTGCTGCTGGCCGCCCGACAGCTGGTGCGGCTTGCGCTTCGCATACTGCGACAGCTGCACCAGCTTGAGCATCGCCTCGACACGTTCGGCCACCTGCGCTGCAGGCAGACTCTGCCGCTTCAGGCCGAACGCGATGTTCTCCCACACCGTGAGGTGCGGAAACAGCGCGTAACTCTGGAACATCATGTTCATCGGCCGCTGGTAGGGCGGCAGACCGGAGAGGTCTTCGCCCTCCAGCACGATGCGGCCCGAGGTCGGCAGTTCGAAGCCGGCCAGCATGCGCAGCAGTGTGCTCTTGCCGCAGCCCGACGAACCCAGCAGCGCGAAGATCTCGCCCTTGGCGATGTCCAGGCTGACGTGGTTGACGGCTTTGAAGCCGTCGAAGTCCTTGACGACGTCCTGGATCTGCAGGAACGCCGGCTTCTCGGCCATCACAGGGTTCACAAGCCAGTCTTGAACGAAGTGAAGGTGCGCGTCATCAGGCGGCGCAGGTCGTTGTTGATGGCGTCGGGCGGCACCATCTTGGCCATGTCGGCCGGGCTCAGGAACACCGTCGGGTTGGCCGCGACCTCGGGCTTCACAAATTTGCGGCTCTCGGCGTTGGGGTTGGCGTAGAGGACCTTGTTCGTGAGGCTGGCATGCACCTCGGGGCGCAGGATGTAGTTGATGAACTTGTGCGCGTTGCCCGGTCTTGGTGCGTCGGCCGGGATCACCATGACGTCGAAGAACAGCAGGCCGCCGGTGCGCGGGATCAGCGTCTGGATGTTCTGGCCGGTCTTGCCGTCGATGGCGCGCTGGCGGGCCTGGCCGATGTCGCCGCTCCAGCCCAGGGCCACGCAGATGCTGCCGCTGGCCATGTCGTTGATGTAGCCCGAGCTGCTGAACAGCGTGACGTGCGGGCGCACGCTGCGCAACAGCTGAGCCGCCGCCGCGTAGTCGGCCGGGCTCTTGCTGAACGAGGGCTTGCCCAGGTAGTGCAGCGCCGCCAGCACCACCTCGGTGGCGCTGTCGAGGAAGCTCACGCCGCAGCTCTTGAGCTTGCTGATGTACTCGGGCTTAAAGACCAGGTCCCAGACGTTTTCCGGCATTGGCGTGCTGCCGAGGGCCGCCTTCACCTTGTCGACATTGATGCCGACCGTGGTGTAGCCCCACAGCCAGTTCACCATGTAGTTGTTGCCCGGGTCCATGCGCGCCAGCTGCGCCTGCACGGAGGGGTCTAGGTTCTTCAGGTTGGGCAGCTTGGCCTTGTCCAGCGCCTGCAGCAAGCCGCCGTCGACCTGCAGCTTGGCCCAGTTCGCGGTGGGGATGACGAGGTCGTAGCCCGTCTTGCCCGCCACCAGCTTGGCGTGCACGATCTCGTTGTTGTCGAAGTTGTCGTAGCGGACCTTGATGCCCGTCTCGCGCTCAAAGTTGCGGATCGTGTCTTCGGCGATGTAGTCCGACCAGTTGTAGATGTTCAGGACCTTGTCTTCCTCCTGAGCCGCAGCGGGCAGGGCGGTGAACAGGGCCGCCGACAGGGTGGTGAACAAGGCAGACAGGGCGGTCAGCGTGATCTTCGTCTTCATGCGGTCATCCTCCGGACATGTGCAGTCAGTCTAGCCCGGAAATTTCATCATCATCAGGTCGGCAGCCTCGTGCCGTGGCGCGTTGTCATAGGTATCTGACCGCCTATGCCAACCGAGGACTGCCGATGCCAAAGTGTACGGATGCCAAGATCGATTTCGGGCGCTTTGGCCGGCGGGTCATCGAGGCTGACTTC
>JBIJAP010000054.1:0-12743 GCA_044345715.1 Rubrivivax sp. | reverse complement strand
ACCACCGGTGACAGCCAGCTCGGCCGCGCCGAGCCGGTGGAGGACAGCGCCCGCGTCATCAGCCGCATGGTCGACCTGGTGATGATCCGCACCTACGAGCAGAGCAAGATCGAGCGCTTCGCGGCGCACTCGCGCGTGCCGGTGATCAACGGGCTCACGAACGAGTACCACCCGTGCCAGATCCTGGCCGACATCTTCACCTACATCGAGCACCGCGGCAGCATCGAAGGCAAGGTCGTGGCCTGGGTGGGCGACGGCAACAACATGGCCAACACCTGGTTGCAGGCGGCCGAGGTGCTGGGCTTTACGGTGCACGTGAGCACGCCCAGCGGCTACGAGATTGACGCCGCTGTGGCGGGCATCCGCGACAAGTCGTGCTTCAAGGTCTTCAACCACCCGATGCAGGCCTGCGAGGGCGCGCACCTCGTCACCACCGACGTGTGGACCAGCATGGGCTACGAAGCCGAGAACGAAGAGCGCCGCAAGGCCTTCGTCGACTGGTGCGTCGACGACGAGATGATGGCCGTGGCGCAGCCCGATGCCCTCTTTATGCACTGCCTGCCGGCGCACCGCGGCGAGGAAGTCACCGCCGAGGTCATGGACGGCCCGCAGAGCGTGGTCTGGGACGAGGCCGAGAACCGCATGCACGTGCAGAAGGCGCTCATGGAGTACCTGCTGCTCGGCCGCATCGGCTGAGCCGGCGGCTCAGCTGCGCACGAAGGCCGTGACGAGCGGCTGATCGTCGAGCGCGCGGCTGCAGTGGCCGTGCACGGCGGGGTCGAACGTGGCGCCTGCGGGCAGCGTGTCGGCCGAGTAGAAGTGCTGCCCCGGGCCGAACACGCGCAGTCTGCCATCGGGCAGGCCGATCTCCATGCGGCCCTCCAGCACAAACAGCCACTGCGGGTGCGTGGTGCAGTGGAAGTTGCTGGCAAAGCCAGCGGGGCTGCGGCGCAGCTGCAGGCCGCCGCTGGGCATGACCAGGCTCAGGCGCGACATCGGTGAGCCTTCGCTCAGCGCGACGGTCTCTTCGCGGAAGCGCGCGCGGCCATCTGGCCCGGTTTCGAGAATGACTTGGGTGAACGTGTCCATGGCGCCATGCTACCCAGGCACGATGGTTCAGCCCGCGATGCCGTCCCACAGCAGCTTGACCCCGGCGACACCCATGCCGATGTAGGCCAGGCGGTAGAACCAGGTGGGGTCGGTGCGGCGCACCAGCCAAACGCCCAGCCACACCCCCAGCGGCGCCACCGGCAGCAGCAGCAACGACGTTGCCAAGTTGCGCGCATCCAGCAGGCCCAGTGCCGCGAACGGCATCAGCTTCACGAGATTGATGACTGCGAAGTACACCGCCATCGTCGCGCTGGCGGCGACAGGCGCCAGCTTCAGTGGCAGCACGTAGGCCATCAGTGGCGGCCCGCCGGCGTGGGCCACGAAGCTGGTGAAGCCCGAGGTGGTGCTGCACAGCGGAGCGGCCCAGCGTGGCGGCCGTGTGCCTTCGGCACGGATCGGCCAGAGCAGCCGCTGCGCCAGGAACAGCAGCGTCAACGCGCCGAGTAGCCCCGACACCGCGCGGTCGCTCAGCAGCCCGAACAGCAGTGTTCCGATGGCAATGCCGAGCACGCCCCAGGGCACGAGCTGCCGCACCAGCGCGCGGTCGCGGTAGCGCCACATTTGTTGCAGGCCGGTGGCGTCCATCGCGATCAGCAGCGGCAGCATCACGGCCGCGGCCTGCGGCGCCGGCACGGCCAGCGCCAGCATGGGCGTGGCCAGCGAGCCGAAGCCGCTGGCGAACCCGCTCTTGGCCAGGCCCGTGATCAACACGGCCGGCACGGCGAGCGCATAGAACCAGGGGTCGGTGATGAAGGGCCAAGCCGAGAACATGCAGTGCGCGCGAGCGAAAGCGCCGCATTGTGGCCGGCGATCCCGTGCCGAGCGCTCCGCCGGGGCATGGATACTCGCCGCCGAGGAGACCCCACACCATGGATCGCATTGCCATCGTCACCGGCGCCGGCAGCGGAATCGGCCGCGCCTGCGCCCTCGCGTTGCTGGCCGAGGGCTGGCAGGTCGCGCTGCTCGGCCGACGCGCCGACGCGCTCGAGGCCACTCGCAGCGCCGCCGGCCCCGCGGCCAGCCGGGCCCACGTGTACCCCTGCGACGTCAGCGACGATGTCCAGGTGGCCGCAAGCTTCGACGCCGTGGCCGCGCGCCACGGCCGGCTCGACCTGCTGTTCAACAACGCCGGCGGCGGCCTGGGCGGCAAGACGCCCGATCTCGTCACGGCGGCGGAGTGGCGGCGTGTCGTCGACGTCAACCTCAACGGCGCGTTCTACTGCCTCAGCCACGCCTTCCGGCTGATGAAGGCGCAGCAGCCGATGGGCGGCCGAATCATCAACAACGGCTCCATCTCGGCGCATGCACCGCGGCCGGGCTCGATTGCCTACACGGCCACCAAACATGCCGTCAGCGGCCTGACGAAGACCGCTGCGCTGGATGGCCGGCCGTTCGACATCGCCGTCGGCCAGATCGACATCGGCAACGCCGCCAGCGAGATGACCGCGCGCATGGCCGAAGGCGTGATGCAGGCCGATGGCAGCGTGCGCGCCGAGCCGCGCATGGAGCTGCAGACGGTGGCCGACACCTTCATGGCCATGGTGCGCCTGCCCTTGAGCGCCAACGTGCTGTTCACCACCGTGATGGCCACCCAGATGCCCTACGTGGGCCGCGGATGAATCCCCAATGAAGCTGCTCCGACTCGGCCGTCCTGGCCACGAACGCCCTGCCCTGCTCGACGCCGACGGCGTGCTGCGCGACCTCGGCGCGCTGTTGCCCGACATCACGCCGGCCACGCTGTCGCCCGCCGCGCTGGCCGCCTTGCGCGCGCTGGACCCGCGTGCGCTGCCGGCTCTCGACGCCGCCACCGCCGGCCCCGTGGCCGTGCCCTGGCGCGGCATGGGCAAGTTCATCTGCATCGGCCTGAACTACGCCGACCACGCCGCCGAGGCCGGCCTGCCGGTGCCGAAGGAGCCGATCGTGTTCATGAAGCCGCCCTCGGTGGCGGTAGGCGCCGACCACGCCGTTGTGCTGCCACCCGGCAGCGTGAAGAGCGACTGGGAGGTCGAACTCGGTGTTGTCATCGGCACGCGGGCTCGCCAGGTGTCGGAGGCCGATGCGCTGGCCCATGTGGCCGGCTACTGCGTCGTGAATGATCTTTCAGAGCGCGAGTGGCAGCTCGAGCGCGGCGGCACCTGGGACAAGGGCAAGGGGTGCGACACCTTCGGCCCCGTGGGCCCCTGGCTCGTGACGGCCGATGAGGTGCCCGACCCGCAGGCGCTGGACATGTGGCTCGATGTCAACGGCCAGCCTCGCCAGCGCGGCAGCACGCGCACCATGGTCTTCGGCGTGGCGCAATTGGTGGCGTACTGCAGCCGCTTCATGACGCTGCACCCGGGTGACCTCATCTCCACCGGCACGCCGCCCGGCGTGGGCATGGGCATGAAGCCTCAGCCGCAGTACCTGCAACCGGGCGACACCATGCGACTCGGCATCCTCGGCCTAGGGGAGCAAACTCAACAGGTGCACGCCTGGGACGAGTTGCTGCTCGACAGCTGACGGCATACTTCGGGCATGAAGACACTCCGCACCACCCTTCTCGCGCTGCTCGCCGCCGCCCTGGCTGCCGGCTGCTCCACCACCGAAACCTCGCGGGCCGTCGAGCCGGCCCGCACGGCAGCCGCCGCCAGCACGGCGCCGGGCTACACCGGCCCGAAAGCGCCCATCTCGGTGGGCAACTTCGACAACCGCTCGAGCTTCGGCCGCGGCATCTTCGCCGAAGGCGGCGACCGGCTCGGTTCGCAGAGCAAGACCATCCTCGTCTCGCACCTGCAGCAGACCAACCGCTTCAACGTGCTCGACCGCGAGAACATGGCCGAGGCGCGCCAGGAAGCCGCCCTGCGCCAGGCCACGCAGGCCATCAAGGGCGCCGATTTCCTCGTCACCGGCTCGGTCAGCGAATTCGGCCGCAAGGAAGTGGGCGACCGCGCGCTCTTCGGGCTGCTCGGCCGCGGCAAGACGCAGGTGGCCTATGCCAAGGTCACGCTCAACATCGTCAACCCGCTGACGTCCGAAGTGGTGTACTCCGTGGCCGGCGGCGGCGAGTACACGCTGTCCGAGCGCGAGATCCTCGGCTTCGGCAGCACCGCCAGCTACGACGCCACGCTCAACGGCAAGGTGCTCGACCTGGCCATCCGCGAGGCTGTGGACCGGCTCGTGGCCGGGCTGGAAAGCGGCGCCTGGAAAGTGCAGCGGCCCTGATGTCGCCGAGCCTGCCCAAGCGTGGCCTTGCGGTCTGGCTGACTGTGCTGGCCACGGCCCTGATCACCGGCTGCGCCACCACTCCGAGCACGCTGTACGACTGGGGCACCTATCCCCAGGCACTGGCCGTGCACCTGCGGCAGGCGGGCGGAGACGCCGCGCGCCAGGCCAGCCTGCTGGAAGTGCATGTGCAGCGCAGCGCCGGCGCCGCGCGCGCCGCGCCGCCGGGCCTGCACGCCCACCTGGCCCTGCTCTACACCCAGCTCGGCAACGAGGCGCTGGCCGTGCGCAATCTGCAGATGGAGAAGACGCTGTACCCCGAGTCGGCCGCCTACATGGACCTCCTCTTGAAGAACGCGCGCAAGTCAGCCGGTGAGGCTCCGAAATGAGCATTTGCATCCGCCGCGCTTCGCTGGCCCTGATCACCGTCCTCGCGGGCCTGCTGGGTGGTTGCGCCACCGTCGAAGCGCCCTCGGCCGACCCCTGGCCCGCCTTGCGCGAGGCACGGCCCGCGTCGGTGCTGGTGATGCCGCCGGTGAACAACACACCCGACGTGGAGGCACCCGCCAGCGTGATGGCGCAGGTCGTCTACCCGCTGTCCGAAGCCGGCTACTACGTGATGCCCGTCGCGCTGGTGAACGAGACCTTGCGGCTGAACGGCGTGCAGACGCCGCAAGACGCCCAGCAGATCTCGGTGCAACGCCTGCGCCAGGTGTTCGGCGCCGACGCGGCGCTGTACATGGACATCCGCAGCTACGGCTCGGTTTACCGCGTCATCAGCGCCGACTCGGTGGTGACGGTGGATGCCCGCCTGGTCGATCTCCGCGATGGGCGCACCCTCTGGACGGGCAGCGCCAGTGCCAGCAGTGCCGAGCAGCGCGGCCAACAGCAAGGCGGCCTCATCGGTGCCCTGCTGCAGGCCGTGATCGAGCAGGTGGCGTCCAACTTCAGCGACCGCAACCACCAGGTGGCCGGCATTGCAGCGCGTCGCCTGCTCGGTGGCTTCGGCGCGCGGGGCCTGCTGCCCGGGCCGCGGGCCCGCCCGGTCGAGACGAAGCGCTAGAAGACGCGCGGCAGCAGCCGCGCGGTGCGGCGGCAGTAGGCCGCGTAGCCTGCATGTCGCTCGGCGAGCCACCGCTCTTCGATCAGCGCCTTGACCACCAGCACCGCCAGCAGCAGCAGCCATGCCAGCAGGCCTGCCCCGCTGGCGGCCAGCACAGCTGCCGCGGCGCACAGCAGCAGCACGGCCGAGTACATCGGGTGACGCAGCCAGCGGTACGGGCCGTCCTCGACCAGCTTCCCGCCCTCGCGTGGGGCGGGGTGGATGTTGAAGTTGCCCGGCCGGTTGGCACGCACTGCGGCGACACCCAGTGCCGCCCCGGCCAGCGCCAGCAGCGCCGCCAGCCCGAGCCGCAACCCATTCGGCCAGGGCAGCAGCGCGGAAGCCCCGAGGGCCACCAGCCAGGCCATCAGCCCGAACTGCGCGAGCACGAGCACCGTTCCCAGTGCCATCGCTCGTTGACTGCTCAGCATCGGGGAATGGTGAGGGTTTTGGCGGTCATCGCGGGCTCGAACGCTTGATATCAGTCTAAACTGATATTTGATGAGACCGAACTCTACTCCTGCACCCGTGCGACGCCGCGTCGCCCTGCTGGCCTTGAGCAGCGCCCTGCTGCCCCAGATCGCCTGTTCCCAGCCGCCCTCGTCTGCCGACGTGGCGACGCTGGACGAGGCGCGACAGCTGCACGAATCCGGCCAGGCGCTGCTGGTGGACATCCGCGAAAGCAGCGAGCACACCACCGGTGTGGCGGCGGGCGCCTTGCTCCTGCCGATGAGCCAGTTGTCGCGCCGCATCGCCGAACTGCCGGCCGACCCGGCGCGGCCGGTGCTGCTGATCTGCAACACCCAGAACCGCAGCGGCAACACGCTGAAGGCGCTGCGCCGGCAGGGCTTTGGCCACGTGCGCTACGTGCACGGCGGCATGAGCGAATGGGCGCGGCGCGGCTGGCCGATGGTGAAGCCCGCTGCGGCCACGCCAGGGCCCACGCCCTCAGGCGGGGGTTGAGGCCACCTCGCCGGCCTCGGCCTCGAGCAGCGCGCGGCCGAGCGCTTCGGCCACCTCGATGCCGTCGACCCCAGCGGACATGATGCCGCCGGCATACCCCGCGCCCTCGCCGGCCGGGTACAGGCCGCGCACGTTGACGCTCTGGAAGTCGCGCCCGCGTCGAATGCGCAGCGGCGACGAGGTGCGGGTCTCCACGCCCGTGAGCACGGCATCGGGGCGGGCGAAGCCGGCGATCTGGCGGTCGAAGGCCGGCAGCGCCTCGCGGATGGCGTCGAGCGCGTAGCCGGGCAGGCTGGGGCGCGCCGGGTCGGCCAGGTCGGTGAGCGTCACTCCTGGCTTGTACGAGGGCTCGACCTCGCCCAGCATGCGCGAGCGCTGGCGCTTGACGAAGTCGCCGAGCAGCTGGCCCGGCGCGCGGTAGCCGCCCTCGCCCAGCTCGAAGGCACGGCTTTCCCAGGCCCGCTGGAAGGCGATGCCGTCGAGCGGGTTCACCGGGCCCTCGCCCGGGGTCTGGCGGTAGTCGTCGGGCGAGATGCCGACCACGATGCCGGCATTGGCGTTGCGTTCGGCGCGCGAGTACTGGCTCATGCCATTGGTCACCACGCGCCCGGCCTCCGAGGTGGCGGCGACCACGGTGCCGCCCGGGCACATGCAGAAGCTGTAGACGCTGCGGCCGTTCTTCGCGTGGTGCACGAGCTTGTAGTCGGCGGCCCCCAGCAGCGGGTGGCCGGCGCTCTTGCCGAAGCGCGCGCGGTCGATCACGCCCTGCGGGTGCTCGACGCGAAAACCCACCGAAAACGGCTTGGCCTCGAGGAACACGCTACGCTGCTGCAGCATCTCGAAGGTGTCGCGCGCGCTGTGGCCGAGCGCCAGCACCAGGTGCTCGCAGTCGATCTGCTCGCCACCGGCCAGCGTGATGCCGCGCAGCGCGCCGTCTTCGATGTGCAGATCAGACAGCTGCTGCTCGAAGCGGATGCTGCCGCCGAGCGCCTCGATGTCGGCGCGCATCTTCTCGATCATGCTCACCAGCCGGAAGGTGCCGATGTGCGGCTTGCTGACCCAGAGGATCTCCTCCGGCGCGCCGGCCGCCACGAACTCGGTGAGCACCTTGCGCGTGAGATGGCGCGGGTCCGAGATCTGGCTCCAGAGCTTGCCGTCGCTGAAGGTCCCGGCACCGCCTTCGCCGAACTGCACGTTGCTGGTGGGGTCGAGCACGCCCTTGCGCCACAGGCCCCAGGTGTCCTGCGTGCGGCGGCGCACGTCCTTGCCGCGCTCCAGCACCAGCGGCTCCAGGCCCATCTGCGCCAGGATGAGCGCGGCGAACAGGCCACAAGGCCCGAAACCCACCACCACCGGCCGCAAGCGGCCACCGCGGCTGCCGGGCGCGGCCCGGCCGACGACGCGGTAGCGGGTGTCGGGCGCGGGCCGCAAGTGCGGGTCGCCGGCGGCGAGGGCCAGCACGGCAGCGCTTGCGCCGTCGCCGTGCAGCACGACGTCGAGCGTGTAGACCAGCTGGATGTCGGACTTGCGCCGTGCGTCGTAGCCGCGGCGGAAGACCCGGATGTCGCCGACGACGGCATCAGGCAATCCGAGCCTGGCCAGCACCGCTGCACGGAGCGCCGGCTCCGGGTGGTCGAGCGGCAGGCGCAGTTCGGTGATGCGCAGCATCAGGTCACCCTCGTGCGCGGGCGCTGAAGCGCCCGCGTCGATCAGCCGCCGCTCTTGGCGCGCTTGCCGGTGTTCTTCTTGCTGCGGGTGTGCGAGCCGCGCTCCAGGCTGATGCGCTGGCCGCGGACGGTGGTGACGGTCACGCCGTTGGGCGCCACGGGGCGCGGGGAGGCCTTGCGGTCGGCTTCGGTGACGATCTTATTGCCCATGATGGTTGGCTCCGGAAGGTTTCGGACAAAACCCCGGATTAGGCCACAACCAGCGGCTGTCCTGCCGGGCTCACTTCGACTCGAAGCAGTGGCAGCCGTCGATGCGCCCGCATTCCAGCCCTTACCCTTCTGCGAGTGGTGCGCCCCCACGCCGGCCAGGCAATCGGCCTGCAGTTCCAGGCGCACCGACAACGCGTTCATCTGCGTCTGCGAGACCTTGCCGCGCATCGCATCGATCTTGGCGGTGATGACCATCAGGTTCTGCTGGTGGCGGCCAAGCTCGTGCGCGACGCTGCCGGGCACCTCGCCGCGACGGTCTTCGACGTTGCGGCTCGTCTCGTGCCCTGCCCGCTTCTTGCCAGGCCCACCTCTGAGCCGGCCTTGTGGGGCGGGCGGCTCAGTTTGCCGCGCTGGCGTCGCTGCGCTCGAAGGCGGCGAACAGCGTCACCGCCAGTTCGCGCAGCGGCTCCAGATCGCTGGCATGGGCCCGCGCCAGCAGTTCCAGTGCGTAGACACGGTCCACGCACAGGCGGCTCAAGCTCACCCGCTGGCCGTCGAGTGCCATCCAGGTGCTCAGCTCGCGCAACTGCTCCACGCGCACCGGCGCGACCAGCGGCACCAGCGGGGCGGCGACCAACGACGAACCACGCAGGAGATGGGCTTGCATCGGCGACCTCGGCTGCCAGCGTGCATCGCCGGCCTTGGGATCGCAGTGTCGGCACCGAGCCGCCCCGCCGAAGGTCCGAAAAGCCGGGTGCTGGCCGGTCAATCGACCGATTCAGGCACCGGGCGTCCTGTCGGCAAGATGGGCTTCCGCACGGGACTGCTGCAAGACAGCGCACGCCTGGCAAGCGGCAGCCCGTACCCGAGGATGCAGGTATCCCGAAGCGCTCAGTCCTTCTTGCGACTGCCGCCGCCCGTCTTCGCCCCGGACTTGTCGGGTTCCACGCCAGGATCCCGGTGGCAGTCGACGCAGTTCTCGAAGTCGCGGATCCCTTCCTTCTGATGCTCGGCCCGGATGTTGGCAGGCGTGTGTTCGTGGCAGCCGTAGCAGGTGTAGTCCCTGTAGTCCTGGCCCTTGTGGCAAGTCAAGCACTCGGTGTTGTGGTCGCGATCGAGCACAAACGACTTGGCGAGATCGAAGGTGGCGGGCTTCCATGCCTCTTGCCGGTGGCAGGCTTGGCAGTCGCCGGCGACCTTCTGATGCAGCCGGTCCGTGGGCTGCTGGTGGCAGCCCTCGCATTGCATCTTCACGGCCGGGCGCAGCAGCGCATGCGAGAAGGCCTTGCGGCTCTGCTGCGCGAGCCGTGGGCTGCGGTGATCGGTGTGGCAGGCCATGCAGTCCTGTTCGATCAGCTCCTGGTGGAACGAGGTCTTCAGGCGCGGCTGTGCCAAGCCCGGGACGACGGTGGCACCCTTCGTCGTGCGCAGACCGATGTCCGGCGGCGCATGACACTTGATGCACAGCGCGGCGGCCGCGCCGCGCCCGGGCTTGTGGCAGGCAAAACAATCGGTGCCCACCTCCGCATGCGCTGCCACCACCGGCCCCGGGCTGACCATCAGGTGCGGGTAGGCGAATGCCAAGCCAATCAGCACCAGCAGATTGGCTGCGATGATCCAGAACAGCCAGCGCCCCTTCACTTCCAGCCCCAGAACAGGAACGTGGCGATGATGTGAGCCAGGCCCAGGACGCCGAAGGCCAAGGTGATCGGGAAGTGGATGACGCGCCACTTCTTGACCGCGTCGAAGGTCAGGGTGTCCCAGTAGGTCCGATCGGCCCACTCATCCGCGGGCAGGCCCTGGTCGCGCATGCGCAGGCGTGCCTCGTCGAGCCTGCGCCGGCTGCGTGCGATCAGGTACTTGCCGGTCAGGCCGCTGCCGACGTTGATGAGCATCGCCGCCACCGCCAGCCAGGCCAGGATGGCATTGAAATGGATGCCGGCGTGCACCAGCACCAGCAGCGAACCCAGCCAGGCCAGCCCTTCGTGCCAGCGCAGCAAGGTGGCGGGATTCCCCGAGCGAAGCCACTTCCGCTTGCGCATCGAGTAGCCGAACGAAACCAGGATCAGCAGCACGCCGGGGATGCCGAGCCAGCGGCCGATCCAGACGATGTTCAGCAGATGCAGGGCAGCGTCGATGGCCAGCGTGGACACGATCAGCGCCACCATGTACAGCGCGAAGGGCAGGACCTCGGTGCGAAGCAATTGGGCTTGCAGTGGCATCAGGCGTCCCGTCTCATGCGTCAAGGACCAGGGCCGATGCGGGCCGGCCGACACACAGCAGGCAGTGACCGGGTGTCGGATCGCAGTCCGGCCGCTGGGCATAGTCCACCGCCCCCGCGAGCTGCCGAGTCTCGCAACTGCCGCAACTGCCTGATCGGCAGCCCGAGTCGACCGCAACGCCGTGCCGCTCGGCAAAGTCCAGCAGGTTGGCGTCGCTGCCGTCCCAGGTGAGGGTGCGCCCCGAGCGCTTGAACTGCACCTCCAGAGCGACCTCGGACGTCGCCATCGCGCTTGTCGCGCTTGGGGCTGAACTCGCAGGGGCGGCCTTGCGCACGGAAGCCGGTCCGAAGGCCTCGAAGTGCACATCCGCGTCGGGAACACCCCACGCGCCGAGCGACGCCACCAGGCTCTCCATCATGGCCGCCGGGCCGCAGATGTAGAACTGGTGCCGGCCATGCGGCAGAGTCCGCTGAAACAGCGCGAGGTCCACGCGACCGGTGTGCTGGAAGTCCCGACCCTGCACGTCCTCGGCGGCAGGGCGGCTGTAGACCACGTGCAGCTGGAAGTGCGGATGCGCGCTGGCCAGCGCTTCGAGCTGGGACTTGAACGCATGTTCCTCGCGCCGCCGCAGGCCGTAGTAGAGGTAGACCGGGCGCTCGGGCTGCCGTGCCAGGCACCAACGCAGCATGCTCATCATCGGCGTGACGCCGATGCCGCCCGCCACGAGCACGGCCGGCACGCTGGGGTCCGGATCGATGTAGAAGTGCCCTGAAGGAGCCTTCACCTGCAGCACATCGCCGACCTGCACTTGATCGTGAAAGTGGTTCGACGACACGCCAGGCGCGAGATCGGGCCTGTCTGACGGAGGTGGCACGCGCTTGATGCTGACCCGGTAGTGGTCAGGCGCAGGCGCATCGGACAGCGAGTAGCAGCGCGTCACCGATCGGCGTTCGCCCGGCCGGGCATCGTCCATCACCTGCAGAACGAAGGTCAGGAACTGGCCCGGTCGGAACTCGGGCAAGGCTTGGCCATCGACGGGCTGCAGGTAGAACGAGCACTGCGAGCGTGCAGCGTCTTCATAGTCGCGCGAGACCACCCGAAACTCGCGGGTGCCCGCCCAGGCCGCGCTGCTCGCCGACCTCGCGGGGGGCATCGCAGCCGGCTCTTCCTGCACCGTTGCGCGGGGACGGCGCGAGATGGCCACACCGATCCCGACCGAGGCTTGCAGGAACAGCGCCACAAGAATCCAGCCCAGGAGTTGCGCGGTGGTGAAGTCAGGTAGAGACACGGCGGGCTGAGAGGTCGTCAGAGTCTGTGGACAGGCGGCTGCGCCTGCATTGATGCGCATCAGTCAACGCGTGAAGAACGCACCGCCTCGAGACCCGACCCGCGCGCGCAGGCGCTGCGGGATTGAGCCCCTGGGCGCAGGACGTGTGGCGATCGAAGGTTTAACCGTGCAGCCACTGTGCCCAGCACCGCCTGAACCCAGCCTGAACGACGCGTTCATGCCGCGTTCATGCCCGGGCGTGCAAGGCGGCGCCGCGGACTGGCCACCAGGCGAGGCTGACCAGCTCCTGGTGCCGACACCGCCCGATCAAGCCGCCCGCCCCTGGCAGGCGGCCTGTGCGGCCAGGATGCGCCGACTCAAGCCATCGGCCCAGACTGCGTAGCCTTCGGGACTCGGATGGATGCCGTCTGCTGCCAGGCCCGCCGTGGTCGTTGACTCCGGATGCCAGTGCATGGTGCGCCCGACCTGTTCGATCAGCTGCTCGGCCAGGCTCTGGTTCATCTGCCTGGCCCAACGGCCCATGAACCAGCGCAGCGGTTGCGGCAGTGCCCGGCAGGCATGCATGGGCGGGACGGCGCTGTGCACCAGCAGGGCCGGCGCGAAGCGCAGGTCAATGAGCTCGGCCAGGCGGCCCTGCCACTGGGCCCAGCGCCGAGGCGCGCACAGTCCGGTGGCGTCATTGGCACCCATCGACAGCACGACCACATCGAAGCGCGTGCACGGGGCGTCTTGCAGCAGCTTGAGCAGCCCCGGCGAATCCAGCCCGTTGACCGCCAGCACACGCCACTGCACCGTGTGATGCAGGCTCAGGCGCTGCACGAGCTGGCCACAGAGCGCCTGGTCCTGTGTCGGGGCCCCCACGCCCGCAGCACCGGAGTCGCCAGCCACGAGCAGGCGCACCAGGGAGCCGCGGCCGCAGGTGCCGGCGCGGTGGCCCGGCGGCTCGGGCATCAGCAGCGTGACGCGCCGCACATGCCGCG
>JBIJAP010000433.1:0-3297 GCA_044345715.1 Rubrivivax sp. | reverse complement strand
GACGCCCTTGAAGTAGGCCGAGAAGGCGCGGTCGAACTTGTCGAACTGCGCCTCGTCCTTGACGAGGATGGTGCGCGCGAGCACGTAGAACTCGTCGACCGAGGGCCCGATGACGCCGGCACGCAGCGCCTCCAGCAGCGCCAGGTACTCGGTCACCGAGACCTTGAGCTTGGCGCTGCGCAGCGTCTGGAAGAAGTGGATCAGCATGGGCGGGCACCGGGTGGCCGGATTGTGCCTGCGCAGGCCGGCGGGCCTGCGCTCAGGGCTTGGCCTTGACCCCGGGGTCGTGGGCCTTCAACCAAGCGAAGAACTCCTCGTGCCACAGGCGGCTGTTGCGTGGCTTCAGGATCCAGTGGTTCTCGTCGGGGTACCACAGCAGGCGCGCGTCGACCTTCAGCGCTTTTAGCGTGTGGTAGTAGGCCAGGCCCTGCCCGTCGGGCACGCGGTAGTCGAGCGCGCCGTGGATCACGAGCGTGGGCGTGCGGAAGTTCTTGGCATAGGCGTGCGGGCTTTGCGCGTGCACCTGGGCCATGTCGTCCCAGTACCAGGCGCCCAGTTCCTTGGCGTGCCAGCTCCAGGCGTCGTCGGCGAACATGCTCACCCAGTCGTAGCAGCCGGCGTGGCAGACGTAGGCCTGGTAGCGACCGGGTTTCACGTGGCCGTTCATCCAGGCCACCATGAAGCCACCGTAGCTGCCACCGGTGGCGAAGACGCGCTGCTTGTCGGCCCAGGGCTTTTTGAGCAGCCAGTCGGTGCCGGCCTCGATGTCCTGCAGCTCCAAGGTGCCCCAGCGGTGCGTGATGCTGTCGAGGAAGGCGTTGCCGAAGCCTGAGCTGCCGTGGTAGTTGACGCTGGCCACCACGTAGCCCTGCGCCGCGAACACTTGCGTGTTCCATCGGTAATGCCAGTTGTCGCCGGGGCCGGTGTGCGGGCCGCCGTGGATGTTGTGCATCACCGGGTACTGGTTCTTCGCATCGAAGCCGGGCGGGTAGGTGAGCCACATCTGCACCGGGTCGCCGCCGGGGCCGCGCTTGCCGGTGGCGGGGTCGGCGCCCTTGAGCCAGATCTCCTCGACCTGGCCGAGGCTGAACTGCGCCAGCAGTGCGTCGTTGAAGTGCTCGATGCGCAGCGGCGCCTCGCCGGGGGCGTGGGCCGTCAGGCGCGCCGGGTGCAGCGCGCTGTCGGCCAGCGTCACCAGCGTGCCGGCGGCCTTGTCGTAGGCGCCAAGCCAGCCGCCGGGCACCACGATCTCGGCGCGGCGGTCGGCAATATCGAAGCGCCACAGGTGGCGGCGGCCCTTCTGCTCGGCCGGGAACAGCAGCGCGCTGCCATCGGCCTCCCAGGAGAGCGGGGCCTGCACGGCGTGGTCCCACTCGGCGCTGAGCACGGCCCAGCTCGGCTTTGTCGGGGACTTGGCGCCGCGCTGCAGCAGCGCCAGCTGCTCGGGCATGGTGTGCTTGCGGCCGACGTGCTGCGCGGTGAAGGCGATCTGGCGCCCGTCGGGGCTGTAGCGCGGGGCGGCGAAGTCCCAGGCCGCGTCTTGCGCCAGCGTCGTGAAGCGGCCGCTCTTCAGGTCGAGCTCGACCAGTGCCGAGCGGCCGTCGTTGCGCTTTTCTTCCGACGGGTCGAAGCAGAAGACGAGGCTCTTGCCATCGGGGGCGATGTCGAAGTGGTCGATGCCGGGGTCGGCGCGCGGCAGTTCGTAGGGCGTGCCTGCGAAGAGGTCGCGCACCGTGCCGGGCTTGCCGTCGGCGCCGGGCTGCAGCAGGTGCAGGTGCACGACGCGGCCCATCGGCAGGTTGCGGTCCCAGTGGCGGTACTGCGCTTCGCTGGTGGCGTAGCCGGTTTCCTTGCGCTCGGTGTGGGCCTTGTGGCGCTCGGCCTGTGCCTTGCTGCCCTTGGCATCGGGCCAGACCCAGCTCAGGAACACCAGGCGCTGGCCGTCGGGCATCCAGCGAAAGCCCTCCACGCCGGTGGCCACCGTGGCCGCGCGGCGCGCCTCGCCGCCGTCGGGGGCGATGAGGTAAAGCTGCGGCGTCTTGTCCTTGTGGCCCTCTTGCTCGCGCTGCGCAGTGAAGGCGACGAGGTCGCCGCGGGGGCTCCAGCGCGGGGCGCCGTCCTTGTCGCCGCAGGCCGTGAGCGCGCGCGGCTCGCCGCCCAGCGTCGACAGCAGCCACAGCTGGCTGGAGCCCTTGTTCTCGTCCATCGAGTAGCGCGTCAGCGAGGCCACGGCCTGCGCGCCGTCGGGGCTCAGGCTGGGGGCGCCGAGGCGTTCGAACTGCCAGTGGTCGTCGACGGTGAGCAGGCGGGGGCGTTTCGTGGGGCTCTTCTTCTTCGTGGCCATGGCTTCCTTCGGGTCGGGGTGGGCTGGGCGCCTAGTCGCGTGGGCGTGCCAGCTGCCAGTCGAGATGCGATCGCACCGCTGGCCATTCGGCGGCGGTGATGCTGTACGCGGCGGTGTCGCGCACGGTACCGTCGCTGGCGATCTGGTGCGCGCGCAGCACGCCGTCGAGCTGCGCGCCCAGGCGCTCGATGGCGCGGCGGCTTTGCGTGTTGAGGCGGTGCGTGCGGAACTCCACGGCGATGCAGCCGAGTTGCTCGAAGGCGTGGCCGAGCAGCAGCCGCTTGCACTGGGTGTTGAGCGCGGTGCGCTGGGCGCGGCGGGCCGTCCAGGTGCTGCCGATCTCGACGCGGCGGTGCTTGGCGTCGATGTGCATGTAGGTCGTCATGCCGACGACGGTGCCGGCGGCGTCGAACACCGTGAAGGGCCGCATCGAGCCGCTGGCGGCCAGGGCGAGCCGGCGTTCGATCTCGGCGGCCATGCCCTCGGGCGAGGGCACGGCGGTGTACCAGAGCCGCCAGAGTTCGCCATCCCGCGCGGCCGCGACCAGCGCGTCGTGGTGCACCGGCACCAGCGGCACCAGCGTGGCATGCGGGCCGGCCAGGGTGACCGGATCAGGCCAAAGGCTCACGTCCGCGTCCCGCTCCGGCGCGAGCGCTTCGACAGGCTCAGCGCGAGCGGTGTGGGGAAATCCCCGTTCGGGCTGAGCTTGTCGAAGCCCTGCCTCCGACGCGAGCGCTTCGACAAGCTCAGCGCGAGCGGAGTGGGGAGATCCCCGTTCGGGCTGAGCCTGTCGAAGCCCTGGTTCCGGCGCGAACGCTTCGACAGGCTCAGCGCGAGCGGAGTGGGGCCGCCCTCACGCATCGGCATCAGCGGTTGTGCTTCTGCATGAACACGAGCTTCTCGAACAGCGTCACGTCCTGCTCGTTCTTCAGCAGCGCGCCCACCAGCGGCGG
>JBIJAP010000432.1:0-3313 GCA_044345715.1 Rubrivivax sp. | reverse complement strand
CACGTCGACTACATCCAGGTCGCGCGCGACACCATCAAGCGCATCGGCTACGACAACACCGAGTACGGCATCGACTACAAGGGCTGCGCGGTGATGGTCTGCTACGACAAGCAGTCCAACGACATCGCCCAGGGCGTGGACCACGCGTCGGACGACCACCTCAACACCGGCGCCGGCGACCAGGGCCTGATGTTCGGCTACGCCTGCGACGAGACGCCCGAGCTGATGCCCGCGCCGATCTACTACGCCCACCGGCTGGTGGAGCGCCAGGCCGAGCTGCGCAAGAGCGGCAAGCTGCCCTTCCTGCGGCCCGATGCCAAGAGCCAGGTGACGATGCGCTATGTGGACGGCAAGCCGCACAGCATCGACACCGTGGTGCTGAGCACGCAGCACAGCCCCGACCAGAGCGAGAGCATGACCAAGCTCAAGCCCAGCTTCTACGAGGCCGTGATCGAGGAGCTGATCAAGCCCGTGCTGCCGGCGCAGTGGCTGCAGAACACGCGTTATCTCGTCAACCCCACCGGCCGCTTCGTCATCGGCGGCCCGCAGGGCGACTGCGGCCTCACCGGCCGCAAGATCATCGTCGACACCTATGGCGGCGCCTGCCCGCACGGCGGTGGCGCCTTCAGCGGCAAGGACCCGTCCAAGGTCGACCGCTCGGCCGCCTACGCCGCCCGCTACGTGGCCAAGAACGTGGTCGCGGCCGGCCTGGCCAAGCAGTGCCAGGTGCAGGTGGCCTACGCCATTGGCGTGGCCAAGCCGATGAACGTGACGGTCTACACCGAAGGCACCGGCAAGATCTCCGACGAGAAGATCGCGCAGCTCGTGCAGGAGCACTTCGACCTGCGCCCCAAGGGCATCATCCAGATGCTCGACCTGCTGCGCCCGATCTACGAAAAGACCGCGGCGTACGGACACTTCGGCCGCGAAGAGCCGGAGTTCACGTGGGAGCGCACGGACAAGGCCGCTGCGCTGCGCGCAGCGGCTGGCCTGTAAGGCCACCGCGCTTCGCGCGGCTTGTCCGTGCGCATGGCGCAGGCTGCGAGGCCCGCGGCTCCAACAGCGCCTGCGCGCTGTTGGACGGGCCGAGCGCCCGGCGCGTCTCGCGCCGGGCACGGAGCGCAGCAAAGTTAAGGGGCCCTAGCCCCGGCCGAAGCCAAAGTAGTCCACCGCGAAGCGGCTGATCTGACGGGCGACGGAAGTCGCCCGTCGTTGTCTTCAGGCCCCGCTTCCCGGCGCAGCCAACGCCGGCACCTCCGCCCAAAGCGCCTCGGCACCCAACGACAGCCCCACCGACGCCAGCTCCACCCCCGCCCCTGGCTCGGTCGGGTGCAGCACCCACGCCTCGCCCTCGACCAGCGCCTGGCGCCGGAACAGATCGCAGCGGCGCAGGTCCGGGTCCACCAGCAGCACCTCCTTCAGCGAGGGCAGGCCACGGTAGGCCGCGAACTTGTCGCCTCGGTCGAAGGCCGCCGTGGCGGGCGACAGCACCTCCACCACCAGCACGGGCTCGCTTTTGACGTGCGACTGCTCGGCATCGCGCGGGCTGCAAGTCACCATCACGTCGGGGTAGAAGTAAGCATCGGCGGCCTCGACGCGCAGCTTCATGTCGGTGATGAAGGTGCGGCAGGGCGTGCCTGCCAGGTGCTGACGCAGCGCCATGGCCACATTCAGGGCCACCGTGACATGCCGCTCGCCGGCCCCGGCCATGGCGAACACCTCGCCGCGAACGAACTCGTGGCGCGTGGCCTGCGTGGCATCCCAGGCCAGGAAATCGACGGAGGACAGTGGCAGGTTCAGGGCGGCTTGTCCGGCGGCGGGCTCCGGTCAGACGGGCTGGCTGCAGTGTAGGCCGCGAGCCGTCGGTTCTCAGCCTTCGGCGAGCAGCGCGCCCAGCTGTCGAGCCAAAGCCGGCAGGTCCTTCACCACCGTGTCGAACACGATCCGGTCGTCGATCACGTCGTAGCCATGCACAAGACGGTTGCGCAAGGCGACGGCGAAAACAAGATCAGGTGCCTGCTCACGCAACGCAGGCGCGTCCGACAGCGCACGCCGGGCTGCTTCTCCCAGAACGGTCAGCTGGCGTTCGACGGCCGACCGGACCAGTGGATTCGAGGCGTACGCGCCGGCGTCCAAGCCGGCCAGGAACTCGAGCGCCAGTTCCGCCGCGGCCCTGGCGTCAAGCAGATGCTTGTTCTGCCGCGCACTCATAGACCACACGGCGCGACGCATCGACGGCCTGCCGGAAGTACGGGTTGCGAATGGGGGCGTCGCTGAGCAAGTCCACCCGGGCGCCGAGCGTGGCTTCCAGGCCCTCGGCCAGGCCGACGAAGCGGCGACCCAGAGACCCCACCTCAGGCGTTGCAGTGGGCGAGAACCGGGCAATGAAGTCGTAATCACTGCGGCCCGGGTCGAATCGACCCTCGGCAGCAGAGCCGAAAACTTCGAGACGCTCGACACCGAACCGGCGGCACAAGGTGGCGACCTGCTCGTGCCGTTGCACGAGAGCAGCAGGAAGCGGCGTGTCGTTCATGGGCGGCATTATCCCGCCGCGGCCCGCGCGCGGTTCAGCGCCAGCAGGCGGCGAAGGATCTCGTCGTCGGCCATCTGCGCCGTCCAGTCAGCCCAGCCGTAGGCGGCGGCCACGGCGGCGTCGAGCGCCTCGTGGGCCTGGGCCAGCCAGGCCGGGCGCAGGTTGTACAGGTTGGTGAGCGTGCGCTTGGCGAGTTGCGCCTCGAAGCCGGGCCGGGCGACGAGGCGGTCGGGGTAGGGGCTGGTGGCAAGGCCCAGCGGCACGACCTCGGGGACGCGCTCGGTCCATTCCGGCGGGTTGAGCCAGGCGTCGCGCAGCGCCACCAGCCGCTGCGCGGCGCGGGCTATGGCCTCGGCGTGCGGGCGCACGGCGGGTGGCAGCTCGGCCGGGATCAACGCGCCGCCGTCGAGCGGCTCGGTGCGCTGGTGGGCGGTGTCGGCGGGGGTGAGGTGCTCGGGGAAGGGGAAAGGTGAGAAACAGACTTTGGTGTTGTAGCCCGGTCGTGTCTGCAATGTGCTGCCAGTCGCAAGTGCCCAGACCACATGAAGCCGTGACGACAACACTCCAAAGGTTGTGTCGTCGGCACGTGCAACGACTATCAATCGATGCTCTGCTGAAACGCCACGAGGCAACCACGCAAAGACACGATGCTTTGCGCGCTCAACTGTGACGATGCTCCGGAGCCTGTCCGGAATTTTGTGTGCGGGGCATAGCATGACCACCAGGAGCATGTATGCCAACCAGCAGGAAGACGACGAAGGCGGCCATGGCCGCAGCGGC
>JBIJAP010000431.1:0-3315 GCA_044345715.1 Rubrivivax sp. | reverse complement strand
GACTCCGCACCCACGTCGAAGCCAGGTCGGACCCAGACCTCGGAGTTTAGGCCAGTCCGAGCCGTTTCAAGACCTCGCGCGGCGAATCGAGCACCGCCTGCGCGCCCCAGGCCGCCACGGGCTCGGCCACGCCCAGGTAGCCCCAGGCCGCAGCCCAGCCGGCCATGCCGGCGGCACGGGCGGCGCGCATGTCGCGCGGGTCGTCGCCCACGTACGCACATTGCGCGGCCTCCACGCCCAGCGCCTCGCAGCCGGCCCACAACGGCGCCGGGTGCGGCTTCGTGTGCGGCGTGCTGTCGCCGCCGATCAGCACCCGGGCCGGCGGGCGCAGGCCGAGCCCGTCGACCAGCGGTGCGGCCAGATGCAAGGCCTTGTTGGTGACGATGCCGATCGGCACGCCGGCGGCCTGCAGCGCCTCGAACACGGCCGCAACCTCGTCGAACAGCTGCGTGTGGCGCAACAGCCGCGTCGCGTAGACCTGGAGGAACTCGTCGCGCAGGGCGTCGTAGCCCACGTCGCCGGGCGCCAGACCGAAGGCAGCGCCGATCATCCCGCGGGCGCCCGAGCCGGCGTGTGGGCGCAGCAGCGGGTAGTCGCAGGGCGGGCGCTGGCGCGCAGCAAGCAGGTCGTTGGCAGCGCCGGCCAGATCGGGGGCACTGTCGACCAGGGTGCCGTCAAGATCAAACAGCAGCGCGGCAGGCCGTGTCATGGCAGCGATGCGGCGCCCTGCCCTCAGCCCGGCCGGCGGCAAGCCAGCAGGTAGTTCACGCTGGTGTCGCCGCTCATCCAGTAGCGGCGCGTCAGCGGGTTGTACTCCATGCCGCGGCTGGACTGCGTCGCCAGCCCGGCGTCGCGGCACCAGCGCGCCAGCTCGCTGGGGCGGATGAACTTGGCGTACTCGTGGGTGCCTCGCGGCAGCAGGCGCAGCACGTACTCGGCACCGACGATGGCAAAGAGAAAGGACTTCGGATTGCGGTTCAGCGTGCTGAAGAAGACCCAGCCCCCCGGCCGTGTCAGCTGGGCACAGGCACGAACCACCGCCGAGGGATCGGGCACGTGCTCGAGCATCTCCATGCACGTGACGACATCGAAAGCGCCAGACGCCTCGGCAGCCAGCGCCTCGGTGGCGATCTCGCGGTAATCGATGTTCTCGACCTCGGCCTCCAGCGCATGCAGCCGGGCCACGCCCAGCGGCTTGGCGGCGAGGTCGATGCCGGTGACGTGCGCCGCACGCCGCGCCATGGCCTCGGCCAGGATGCCGCCGCCGCAACCCACGTCGAGCACGCGCTTGCCCTTGAGCGTGGCGAGCTCGTCGATCCACTCCAGGCGCAAGGGGTTGATCTGGTGCAGTGGGCGGAACTCGCTCTCCGGATCCCACCAGCGGTGGGCGAGATCGCTGAATTTGGCCAGTTCCTGGGCGTCGACGTTGTTCATGCAGCCGATGGTAGCGAGGCCCCGGGCAACAAACCGCGGGCAAGAAAAAGCCCCGCCAAGGCGGGGCTCGGTGCAGACCAGCCCGGCATCAGCCAGGCGGGCTTGCGGTCAGGGACGGCGGGTACGCGTGCCGACGACTTCAACTTCCACGCGACGATTCTTCGCGCGGCCTTCAGTCGTCTTGTTGTCAGCGGCCGGCTGGGAGAAGCCCTTGCCTTCCGTGTAGATCCGATTCGACTCGATGCCCTTGCTGGTCAGGAACTTCTTGACCGACTCGGCGCGAGCGCTCGAAAGCTTCTGGTTGAGCGCGGCGCCGCCGGTGGAATCGGTGTGACCCACGGCAATGATCACTTCAAGGTTCACGCCCTTGGTCTTGTCGGCCAGGTCGGCCAGCTTGGCCTGCGACTCAGCGTTCAGCGCCGACGAACCGATGGCGAAGAACGAGTCAGCGGCGAAGGTGACCTTCTCGCTCACCGGAGCGGGCGGCGGGGGCGGGGGCGGGGGCGGAGCGACGCGCGCCACGGGAGCGGGCGGCGGGGCCACAGCCACGACCGGCGGAGGCGGAGGCGGAGGCGCAGCGACACGCGGAGCCGGCGGCGGGGGCGGCGGCTTAATCGCGCCGTCGCATGCCGGGTCGGCGGTGGCCGGAGTCCAGCCGGCATCACGCCAGCAGAGCTCGTTGCTGCCGTTCTTCCAAACGGTACCGTCGCTGGCGCGCCAGTTGTCGATCGTCCTCGCTTGCGCGTAGGCAGTGATCGGGGCGGCAAGAGCGGCTGCCGCAAAAAGCAGTGCCACCTTGTTCAATTTCTTCATTGATTCTCCTCTCGAGGAATGCCGCAGATAAGCCTGCGTAACGTCCAAAACAACAAGCGATGAACCGGAGCCATGCAAGAGCGTCAATTCCCGCTGCCGCAGGCACTTGGCGATGACGAATCATTGTGCCATACGACCTCGGCCGACCCCGATTCTGGACTGTCCGGTCGAGGCAACCCCGGTGCCTGTTGCGCATCTGCGACAGGGTTTGCGCCCGTAGAATCCGATCCTTCGTCCCTCGATTCCTTCCGCTTCGGTGCGCCGCGAGACCCGCGTGCCGGAGTCACCTGCGCCGCTGCATGAGCTCCCCGTTCGCCAAGGAAACACTTCCCACCAGTCTCGAAGAGGAGATGCGCCGGTCATACCTCGACTACGCCATGAGCGTGATCGTGGGCCGCGCCCTGCCCGACGCGAGGGACGGCCTCAAGCCTGTGCACAGGCGCGTGCTGTTCGCCATGCACGAGTTGTCCAACCACTGGAACCGCCCGTACAAGAAGAGCGCCCGCATCGTCGGCGACGTCATCGGCAAGTACCACCCGCACGGCGACACCGCGGTGTACGACACCATCGTGCGCATGGCGCAGGATTTCTCCCTGCGCCACATGCTGGTCGACGGCCAGGGCAACTTCGGTTCCGTCGACGGCGACAACGCCGCGGCAATGCGCTACACCGAGATCCGCCTGTCGCGCATCGCCCACGAGATGCTGGCCGACATCGACAAGGAAACCGTCGACTTCGCGCCCAACTATGACGGCTCCGAGCAAGAGCCCACGGTGCTGCCGACGCGGCTGCCGAACCTGCTGGTCAACGGCAGCGCCGGCATCGCGGTGGGCATGGCGACAAACATCCCGCCGCACAACCTCAACGAGGTTGTGTATGCCTGCCTGCACCTGCTGAAAAACCCGGACGCCTCGGTCGACGAACTGATGGAGCTGATCCCGGCGCCCGACTTCCCCACCGCCGGCATCATCTACGGTCTCAACGGCGTGCGCGAGGGCTACCGTACCGGGCGCGGCAAGGTGGTGATGCGCGCGAAGTGCCACTTCGAGGACATCGACAAGGGCTCGC
>JBIJAP010000430.1:0-3325 GCA_044345715.1 Rubrivivax sp. | reverse complement strand
GCGGGCCAGGTAGGCCGCGGCGCCTTGCTGGATGGCGCCGCTGATTTCTTGCATGCGCGCGTTGCCGGCGTCCTGCGCCAGGATCCAGCTGCGCTGCCAGAACCCGTACACGACAGCGGCCAGGCCGCAAGCCAGCGCTACATAGAGCGCCATCTGAGTCGACATGAAACGGTCTCCTTCCTCTCGAGGGGTGTTGTGGTCGGAATGGGGTGCCGACGGCCCGTCGATGCCAGTACCGCTCGGCCTCAGAAAGTGCAAGGGCATGCTAGCTCGCGCACCTGGGTGCACGGTCCCGGGTTTGCCAAGGGGCCGGCGGGGCCGCCGGGGCACCCTCCCACGTCAGGGCGTGGCAAGGGCGGCACCTAGAATCTCAGGGTTTGGCCTAGGCAGGCGTGTCCTGCGGGCCTGCCGACTCTCCACTCTCCAGAAGAAGCCAACATGAGCCTGCACAACGTGACGCCCGGCCCCAAGGCCCCCGATCAGTTCAACGTGATCATCGAGATCCCGATGAACGGCGACCCGATCAAGTACGAGGTCGACCATGAGTCCGGCGCGCTCTTCGTCGACCGATTCATGAGCACGGCCATGCACTACCCGTGCAACTACGGCTACATCCCCAACACGCTGGCCGACGACGGCGATCCGGTCGACGTGCTCGTGATCACGCCGGTGCCGCTGATCCCGGGCGTGGTCGTCACCTGCCGCGCCCTGGGCATGCTGAAGATGGACGACGAAGCTGGTGGCGACAACAAGCTGCTGGCCGTGCCCATCGACAAGATCCTGTCGATCTACTCGCAGTGGCAGAAGCCCGAAGACCTGAACCCGATGCGCCTGAAGACCATCCAGCACTTCTTCGAGCACTACAAGGACCTCGAGGTCGGCAAGTGGGTCAAGGTGCTGGGCTGGGAAGGCCCTGAGGCCGCCAAGGGCGAGATCCTCGCCGGCATCGCGAACTACCAGGCCAAGAAGGCCTGACGCGCCGCACCCACGCGGCGGCGTCGATCAGGCGCCGTCGCCGATCGGCGTGGCTTTGAACGGGCTGCGTTCGCGCAGTTCGTCGACGTAGGCCGAGACGCCTTCGCCCTCGCGGCCCAGGAACTCGGCCACGGCGTTGGCGAAGCGCTCGTCGCGCAGCCAGTGCGCCGAGTGCGTGGCCACCGGCAACAGGCCGCGGGCCATCTTGTGCTCGCCCTGCGCGCCGCCCTCGAAGCGCACAAAACCCTGCGCCAGACACCAGGCCAGCGGCCGGTAGTAGCAGGCCTCGAAGTGAAGGCAGCTCACGGCCTCGGTGGCGCCCCAGTAGCGGCCCCAGGCGGTGCGGCGCGGGCGGTCGATGGCGATCAGCGAGGCCGCGATTGGCGTGCCTGGCTCGTCGCCAGTGCCAGCCCTGCGCGCCACGAACATCAGCCAGTGCTCGGGCATCGTGGCCGCCATGAGGGCGAAGAAGTCGCGCGTGAGGTAGGGCGAGCTGTGGTGCGCCGCGTAGGTGAGCGTGTAGCAGTGGTGGAAGAAGTCCCACAGCGGCTCGGTGATGGCCGCGCCTTCGTGCACGCTGAAGTCCACGCCCTGCTCGGCGACGCGGCGGCGCTCCTGCTGGATCTTCTTGCGCTTCTCGCGCTGCAGGCGCGCCAGCAGCGCGCTGAAGTCAGGCGCCGGGTCGGCGGCGTCCTGTGTCCAGTGGAACTGCACGCTCTGTCGCATCAACCAGCCATCAGCCTGCAGCGCGGCGCGGTCGGCGTCGCTCACGAACAGCAGGTGCGCGGACGACAGGCGCCGGTCCTGCGCAGCCAGGCCGCGCAGCGCCCGCAGAAGGGCCGAGCGCGCCGCGTCATCGGCCGCCAGCAGCCGCGTGCCCGGCACGGGCGTGAAGGGCACGGCGCCCAGCAGCTTGGGGTAGTAGCGCAGGCCGTGGCGCTGGTAGGCGTCGGCCCAGGCCCAGTCGAACACGTACTCGCCGTAGGAGTGCGACTTGGCGTACAGCGCCACGGCCGCCACCAGGCTGCCGCTGCGTTCGAGCGTCAGGAAGCAGGGCGCCCAGCCGGTAGCGGCGACGGCACTGCCGCTGGCATGCAAGGCCGCGAGGTACTCGTGCCGCATGAAGGGCGTGGGCTCGGACTGCGCCGCCAGCAGCGCGTTCCAGGCGCCGCCATCCAGCGACGCCGGGTCGTCGCACACCCGGACGCGATAATCCGGATCCAGTTTCTCGAGGTCGATCGTCATGTCCATCGCTGCGTCCGCCGCCGGTGCGGCCCGTCCCCCGGTGAGGGTCGCGCTGGCCCAGATCAACGCGACGGTCGGCGATCTCGACGGTAACGCAAGGCTGATCGAAGCCGCAGCCCGGGCGGCACATGCCCAGGGCGCCGCCCTGCTGTTGGCGCCGGAACTGGCGCTCACAGGCTACCCGCCCGAAGACTTGTTGCTGCGCCCGGCCTTCGCCACCGAAAGCGCCCGGGTGCTGCAGGCGCTGGCCGAGCGGCTGGCCGACTGTGCGGGCTTGAGCGTCGTCGTCGGCCACCCGCACCAGTTCAATGGCCAGGGCGGCTGGCGCACGCGTTCGGTGGCGGTGGCCGAGCGTTACAACGCCGCCTCGGTGCTGCAGGGCGGGCGCATCGCCGGCACCTATGCCAAGCGCGAGCTGCCTAACTACCAGGTGTTCGATGAGCGCCGCTACTTCGCCAGCGGGCGCGATGCCGGGCTGCCGCCGTTGGTGTTCGAAGCCGGCGGGCGGCGCTTCGGCGTGCTGATCTGCGAAGACGCCTGGTTCGAGGAGCCCGGCCGCGCCGCGCGCGAGGCCGGGGCCGAACTGCTGTGCGTGCTCAATGCCAGCCCCTTCCATCTGGGCAAGGCCGGCGAGCGCGAAGAGCGCATGGCCGAGCGGGCCCGCGCCACCGGCTGCCCGTTGCTGTTTTCGCACCTGGTCGGCGGGCAGGACGAGGTGGTGTTCGACGGCGCCTCGTTCGTGCTCGACGCCCAGGGCCACATCGGCGCCCGTGCCGCCAGCTTCGAGCCGGCGCTGCTGCTGGCCGACATCGGCGGCGACGGCCGCGTCACCGGCCAGATCACGCCGCTGCCCGAACCCGAGGCCGAGGCCTGGCAGGCGCTGGTCGTGGGCGTGCGCGACTACCTCGGCAAGAACGGCTTCCCGGGTGCGCTCATCGGCCTGTCGGGCGGCATCGACTCGGCGCTGGTGCTGGCCCTCGCGGTGGACGCCCTCGGTGCCGACAAGGTGCGCGCGGTGATGATGCCCAGCCGCTACACCGCCGACATCTCCTGGCTCGACGCCCGCGACATGGCCGCTCGGCTGGGCGTGCGCTACGACGAGATG
>JBIJAP010000053.1:0-12834 GCA_044345715.1 Rubrivivax sp. | reverse complement strand
CGCGCTGTTCGGCGGCAACCTGGCGCTGCCGCTGCCCGACGCGCAAAAGGCCAAGGTGCGGCGCGCGCTGGCCGAGTGCGGCCTGCAGCCGGGGCAGCGGCTGCTCGAGATCGGCTGCGGCTGGGGTGCGCTGGCCGAGATGGCGGCGGTGGATTTCGGCGCCCGCGTGACGGGCCTGACGCTGTCGACAGAGCAGCTCGAGTACGCGCAGCAGCGTCTGGCCGACGCCGGCGTGGCCGCGCAGGCCGATCTGCGTCTACAGGACTACCGCGACATCCACGACGAGCCCTTTGATGCCATCTGCTCGATCGAGATGTTCGAGGCCGTGGGCCGCGAGTACTGGGACAGCTACTTCGCCACGCTGCGCCGCCAGCTCAAGACCGGTGGCCGCGCCTGCGTCCAGAGCATCACCATCCGCGACGACCTGTTCGAGCGCTACGTCAGCAGCACCGACTTCATCCAGCAGTACATCTTCCCCGGCGGCCTGCTGCCCAGCCGCGCCGAGTTCAGGGCGCAGGCGCAGAAGGCAGGCCTGCAGGTGACCGAGGAGTTCTGCTTTGGCGCCGACTACGCCGAGACGCTGCGCCTGTGGCGCGTGGCCTTCCTGGCCAAGGACGGCCCGCTGCGCCAGCTCGGCTTCGACACCCGCTTCATGCGCATCTGGGAGTTCTACCTGGCGTACTGCGAGGCGGCCTTTGCGGGCGGCAGCACAGACGTCGTGCAGTTCACGCTGTTCAATCCGTCTCTGAAGGAAGGATGACCATGCCGAACCGCCGCTCCCTGATCGCCTGTGCTGCGGCCCTGTGCCTGGCGCCCGCGGCCTGGGCGCAATCCTCAGCCGTGTCGCCCGCCGTGCCGCCCGAAGTGGCCGCCGCGCTGCCCGGCGCCGTGCTGCAGGGCAGCGGCCGGCTGCGCTTTATCGGCTTGTCGGTGTATGACGCCCGGCTGTGGCGCGGGGCGGCACCCGTGCCCGCCGACTGGACCACGGCGCCGCTGGCGCTGGAGCTGCTGTACCTGCGCAACCTGGTCGGCAAGCAGATCGCCGAACGCTCGCTGAAGGAAATGCGCCGCCAGCGCGAGCTGAGCGGCGACGAAGCCAGCCGCTGGCTGACGGCGATGACGCAGGTCTTTCCCGACGTGAAGGACGGCGACCGCATCACCGGCTTCATGGTGCCGGGCCTGGGCGCGCGATTTGCCATCAACGGCGTCGTCAAGGGCGACATCCGCGACCTTGAATTCGCGCGCCTGTTCTTCGGCATCTGGCTGTCCGACAAGAGTTCCGAGTCGGCGCTGCGCCGCGCGCTGCTGGGCTCGCCATGAGCGCGGTCGCGGCCCCGCCGGGGCCGGCCCCCGGTTGGCGCGGCGGCTGGGCGCAGGGCCTGGCCTATGGCGGGCTGGGCCTGCCGCTGGCCTTCGTGGCGCTGCCGCTGTATGTGGTGCTGCCCAACCACTACGCCACGGCCTTCGGCATTCCGCTGGCCACACTGGGCGTGCTGCTGCTGCTGGCCCGCCTGGTGGACGCCTTCGCCGACCCGGTGATCGGCCGCTTGGTCGACGGCTGGTTCACACGCCCGCTGCGCCTGGTGATGACGGCCGCCGTGGCCGCTGCGCTGGTGCTGGCGGTGGGTTTTCACTTCCTGTTCTTCCCGCGTGTCGAGGGCACGACGGCGCTGCTGGTGTGGTGCGCGGTGCTGCTGTGCATCACCTATCTGAGCTACAGCGTGCTGGCCGTGCTGCACCAGGCCTGGGGCGCGCGGCTGGGCGGCGACGAAGGCCAGCGCGCGCGCATCGTGTCGTGGCGCGAGGGCCTGGCGCTGATCGGCGTGCTGGTGGCCAGCGTGCTGCCTTCGGTGGCCGGCCTGGGTGTCACGACGGCGGTGTTTGCCGTGCTGCTGGCGCTGGGCGTGGCGCTGCTGGCGCGCGCACCGCAGCCCGCGCTGGGCCGCGTGCCGGCCGTGCCGCCGAGCCTGTTGGAGCCGCTGCGCGTGGGGGCTTTCCGGCGGCTGCTGGTGGTGTATCTCGTCAACGGCGTGGCCAGCGCGGTGCCGGCCACGCTGGTGCTGTTCTTCATTGCCGACCGGCTGCAGGCCAAGGCCTTCGAGCCGCTGTTCCTGGCCAGCTACTTTGCCGCCGGCGCCTTGAGCATGCCGCTGTGGGTGCGGCTGGTGGGCCGCTTCGGGCTGTCGCGCACCTGGCTGGCCGGCATGGTGCTGGCCATCGTCACCTTCGCCTGGGCCGCCCTGCTGGGCGAGGGCGACGTGATGGCCTACACGCTGGTGTGCATCGCCAGCGGCGTGGCGCTGGGCGCCGACCTCACGCTGCCCGGCGCGCTGCTGGCCGGCGTGGTGCAGCGCGCCGGCCACGGCGAGCGCCTCGAAGGCGCCTACTTCGGCTGGTGGAACTTCTGCACCAAGCTCAACCTGGCGCTGGCGGCCGGCGTGTCGCTGCCACTGCTGCAGGCCTTCGGCTACGAACCCGGCAGCCGCAGCCCCGAGGCGCTGCAGGCCCTCACGCTGGCCTACTGCCTCTTGCCCTGCGCGCTTAAGCTCTGCGCCACAGCCCTGCTCTGGACCCTCTGGATCCGCAAGGAAGAAACCCCATGACCTCGCCCTTGATCTCTACCGCCCGCCGTGGCGCCCTGGCCGCGCTGCTGGCCACCAGCGCGCTGGTGCTCGGCTGCGCCAGCCACAGCCCGGCCGACTACGCGGCCGAGAAACCGCAGCTCGACCTGAAGACCTACTTCAACGGCGAACTGGTCGCGCACGGCATCTTCACCGACCGCGGCGGCAAGGTCGCGCGCCGCTTCGTCGTGCAGATGACGGGCACCTGGAACGGCAACCAGGGCGTGCTCGACGAGCGCTTCACCTACAGCGACGGCAAGACCGAGCGCCGCGTCTGGCGCCTCACCGATCTCGGCAACGGCCGCTGGGAAGGCCGGGCCGACGACGTGGTGGGCGTGGCCCAGGGCGTGTCGGCGGGCAACGCGCTGAACTGGCGCTACACGCTGGCGCTGCCGGTGGGCGACAAGGTCTACGAGGTGCAGTTCGACGACTGGATGTACCTGATGGACGACAAGGTGATGCTGAACAAGGCCGAGATGAGCAAGTTCGGCATCCGGCTCGGTGAAGTGACGCTGTCCTTCATCAAGAAGTAAGCCATGTCCCTGAATCCCCGTTTCGACAACTGGACCGGCCGCGTGGTGTGGCTGGTCGGCGCCTCCACCGGCATCGGCCGCGCCACGGCGGCGCGGCTGCATGCGGCCGGCGCGCGCGTGGTGATCTCGGCGCGCACGCAGGCGGCACTCGACAGCTTCACCGCCGAGCACGTCGGGGCCGAGGCCATTGCGCTGGACGCCACCGACCACGACGCCATGCGCGCCGCGGTGGCGCGGATCACCGAGCGCCACGGCCGCATCGACCTGGTCGTGTACTGCGCCGGCATGTACACGCCGATGCGCGCCACGGCCTTCGACTTCAAGGTGGCCAAGCAGCATCTCGAGGTGAACTACCTCGGCGCGCTGGTGATGCTCGACGTGCTGCTGCCGCAACTGCTGCGCCAGGCGCGCGAAGGCGTGGGCGGGCACATCAGCCTGGTCAGCAGCGTGGCGGGCTACCGCGGCCTGCCCAAGTCGCTGGCCTACGGGCCCACGAAGGCGGCGCTGATCAACCTGGCCGAGACGCTGCACCTCGACCTCGCGCCCGAGGGCCTGGGCATCTCCGTGATCAACCCCGGCTTCGTCGAGACGCCGCTCACCGCCGGCAACGACTTCCGCATGCCGGCGCTGATCACGCCCGACGAAGCCGCCACGGCCATCCTCAAGGGCTGGCAGGCGGGCGACTTCGAGATCCACTTCCCGAAGCGCTTCACGCTGTTCCTGAAGGGGCTGCGGCACCTGGGCTACGGCGCGTACTTCGCGGCCGTGCGGCGCTCCACCGGGCTTTGATCCCGCTCTGCCGATGCCCGCACCCGCCGACCTGAAGCCCTTCGTCGACTACTTCGAGCAGCTGAAGCCCGAAGACCTGCCGCAGCTCGGCCGCTTCTACGCCCCCGGCGTGCGCTTCAAAGACCCGTTCAACGAGGTCACGGGCGTCGAGGCCGTGGCCGGCATCTTCGGCCACATGTTCGCCAACCTCGACGGGCCGCGCTTCGTGGTGCGCGACCTCATCGTGCAGGGCGACCAGGCCTTCCTGAGCTGGGACTTCGTGTTCCGCATGCGCCGCTTCAACCGCGCCGAGCAGCGCATCCGCGGCGGCTCGCATCTGCGTTTCGGGGCTGATGGCCTCATCACAGACCACCGCGACTACTGGGACGCCGCCGAAGAGCTGTACGAGAAGCTGCCGGCGCTGGGCGGCCTGATGCGCTGGCTCAAGAAAAGGGCCGCGTCCTGACGGAGGCGGCCCGGTGGGCGGAGCAGGCTGCCGCCAGGTCAGCGCGGCTCACCTATCGCGCTGGCCTTCGGTGAGCGTATGGGTCTGGAACAGGCCCGACTTGTCGACGAAGTAGGTTTCCATGAACTTCACGTTGCCGGACGCTGCCAGCTTGGCCGGCGCCGGGAACGGGCTGGCCTTCTTGATCATGGCCACCACCCAGGGGCCGATCTCGTCGGCGGCCGGGCGGCGGATGACGTGGACCTCCACGACGTTGCCCTGCGTGTCGAGCTCGGTCTCGACCATCATCACGCCGTACAGCAACGGCGGCAGCTTGCCGCGGTAAACGCGCATCGGGAAGCAGCTGTAGAGGTGGCGCGAGGCGTCGATGCGGAACTCGCGCTCCACCGCCTGCTCCGACGCCACCGGCTGCTTGCAGGTGGGTGCCGGCACCATGCTGAACTGCGCCCGGGCCTCGGGCGTCAGCAGCGTGGCCGCCGCGGCGAGCACGGCCCCTGCCAGCGTACGGACGGCGGTGCAGCCCGGCGCCTTGACAGCGGCATGGGCAGTGCGGGTGGTGAACTGGGTGCGCATCGGTGATCCCTCGATCTCGGCTCTTAGGGCCACGACCATCGCAACCCCACCCTGAATTCAGGAGAGGTTACACCGTTGCCCGGCCACCGCCATCCGCCCGCCTCACGAGGGCCGAGAAGCATTCACGGCTGACGCTTCCGCAACGGCCGGTTGCACCACGGCGCCGTTACTTCAGCCAGCCCTTGCGCCGGAAGTAAATGAACGGCGCGGCCACAGAGGCCGCCATCAGTGCCAGCGCAAACGGGTAGCCCGCCGCCCAGTCGAGCTCGGGCATGAACTTGAAGTTCATGCCGTAGATGCTGGCGATCAGCGTCGGCGGCAGCAGCGCGACGCTGGCCACCGAGAAGATCTTGATGATCTTGTTCTGATTGATGTTGATGAAGCCGACCGTCGCGTCGAGCAGGAAGTTGATCTTGTCGAACAAGAAGGCGGTGTGCGAGTCGAGCGAGTCGATGTCGCGCAGGATCTGCCGCGCTTCATCGAACTGCTCGGCATTGAGCATGCGGCTGCGCATCATGAAGCTGAGTGCGCGGCGCGTGTCCATCACGTTGCGGCGGATGCGGCCGTTCAGGTCTTCCTCGCGGGCGATGGCCGTCAACGCCTCGCCGGCGGCGCGGTCGTCGACGTCCTGGCGCAGCACGCGGGCGCTCACCTTCTCGAGGCTGTCGTAGATGCCCTCCAGCGCATCGGCGCTGTATTCGGCGTCGGCGTCGTACAGCTTCAGCAGCACGTCCTTGGCGTCGTCGATGAGCGCCGGGATGCGCCGCGCCCGCAGGCGCAGCAGCCGGAACACCGGCAGGTCTTCGCGGTGGATCGAGAACAGCACGCCCTGGCGCAGGATGAAGGCCACGCGCACGTTGCGCGCCGGGCTGTCGTCACCGCCATCGACCAGGAAGTCGGAGCGGATGTGCAGCTCGCCGTTGTCCTCTTCATAGAAGCGGGCCGACTCCTCGAGGTCGTCGTCGACCGCGTCCTTGGGGATGGCGAGGCCGAAGCGCTCCTCGACCCAGCGGGTTTCGGCTTCGCTGGGGGCCTCCAGGTCCACCCAGACCGGCTGCGCCTGGGCCAGGGCCTCGGCGCTGTCGATCTCTTCCTGGAAGAGCCGACCGTTGGCAAGGGAGAAGACGTTCAGCATGGGCGGCGGGATGATAGTTTGCCGGCTCATCGCAGCACCGGCCGCGCAAGGGGGTGGCAGACTTGCAGCCGATGAGCCGTTCCCTGCGTGTGTTTCTGCTGCTGGTGGTGCTGACGCTGCTGCTGCCAGCGCTGACCGTGGTGGCGCTGCTGTCGACGACACTGCAGCGCGAGCCGGCAGTCATCGGCGTGGCCGAAATCGCCACCGATGACGTAGCCCGCGCCGTGGGCCTGCTGCGCACGCATGATCCGCGCCGGGCGCTGCCAGGCGTGGTGAGCGCGGCGCTGGTGCAGGAGCGTGAGCTGGAAGTGATGATCAGCCACGGCGCCCGCCGCTGGCTGCCCGGCGCCAGCGGCCGCGTGAGCTTCACTCGCGGCTCGGCCGCGGTGCTTGTGAGCACGCACCTGGGCTCGTTGCCAGTGATCGGCAGCTCGGCGGCGGCACTGGCGGGGCCTTTTGGCCGCTGGCTCAACATCGAGCTGCAGCTCCAAGAGACCGGCGGCCTGCCGGCCATCGCCTCGGCGCGGCTCGGCGGCCTGCCGCTGCCAGCGTGGCTGCTGGACCGCCTGGCCCAGCAGGCCCTGGCGCGCAGCGGCTTCACAGCCGAATGGCAGCTCGCGCAGGATGTCGTGCGCCGCATCCGGTTCGAAAGGGGCCACGCGCTCGTGATCTACGCCTGGCAGCCCGACAGCGTGCAGCGCGTGATGGCCTCGCTGCTGACGCCGGCCGAGCTGGAACGGCTGAAGCCCTACCAGGACCGCCTCGTCGACATCACCACCGGGCTGCAAGGCTGGCAGCTGCCGCTGGTGCAGGCGATGGCGCCGCTGTTCGAACTCGCGGCACGGCGCACGGCCGCCGGCCACGACGGCGTGGCCGAAAACCGCGCCGCGCTGGTGGTGCTGACGCTGTTCGCCAACGGCCGCCACGTCGGCAGCGTGGCGCCGGCGGCACGGGGCTGGGCACGGCCAAGGCCGCTGCGGCTGATGCTGGGCGGGCGCATGGATTTTCCGCAGCACTTCCTGGTGTCGGCGGCGCTCGTCACCGAAGGCACGAGCCCGCTGTCGCGGGCGATCGGTCTGTACAAGGAGGTGGCCGACTCACGCGGTGGCAGCGGCTTCTCGTTCAACGACGTGGCCGCCAACCGCGCGGGCACACGCTTCGGCGAGCTGGCGCTGAAGCAGCCGCAGGAGATGCAGCGCCGTGTCGCCGGCGGCGCGAACGGCCGCGCGCTGCGCGACGAAGATCTGATTCCGGCCGTGGCCGACCTACCGGAGTTCATGCCCGAGGCGGAGTTTCGCAAGCGCTTTGGCGGCATCGGCGCGCCGGCCTACGAGGCCATGCTGTCCGACATCGACCGGCGCATTGCCGCCCTGCCGCTGCTGCGCTGACGGCCGCGGCGGCGCTGGGGGCAGGGCTTCGACAGGCTCAGCCCGAACGGAGGGAGACTCAGCCCGAACGGAGGGGGGCTCAGACCGTGCGCGCGGTCTCGCGCCCCGGCCCGGCGCCGGCGGTGAGCTCGAAGCGGAACAGCCGGCACTCGATGGCGCCGTTGTACAGCGGCACGCGGCGCGATTCCTTCATGCGCATGAGGCCAGGCAGCTTCATGTCGGGGCTCAGCAGCCAGGCCGTCCAGCCGGCGTACTGTCGCTTCCACTGAGAGGCCAGGCCGCTGAAGAACTCGGCCGAGCTGCCGCCGCCTTCGAAGCCCTCGCGGCTGGTGACGTTGCCCATGCCTTTGGGCGCGATGCGCTCGCCGTAGGGCGGGTTCATCAGGATCGTGCCGCGGGCTGCCGGCGGCGGGCGCTGCTGCGCGTCGGCGGTCTTGAACTCGATGGCCCGCGCCACGCCGGCGCGCTCGGCGTTGCGCTGCGCGAAGTCGGTCATGCGAAAGCTGACATCGCCGGCAAACACCGGCACGGCGGCGGCGTGCACGCGCGCGCGCGCCTGCTGCTGCATCTGTGCCCAGGCCGTACGATGGGCCTGGAAGGGGCGCTGGCGCTCGAAGGCAAAGCGCCGCAGCCCCCCGGGCGCGATACCACAGGCCAGCTGCGCCGCCTCGATGGCGATGGTGCCGGCGCCGCAGCAAGGGTCGAGCAGCGGGCCGTCTTCGGGCCGGCCTTGCCAGCCGATGGCGGCCAGCATCGCGGCGGCCAGCGTTTCCTTCAGCGGCGCCTCGCCGGTGGCCTCGCGCCAGCCGCGCTTGAACAGCGGCTCGCCGCTGGTGTCGGCGTACAGCATGGCGTGGTCGGGGCCGACGAACAGCGACACCGGCAGATCAGGGCTGCGCGTATCGACGCTAGGGCGCTCGCCATGGCTTTCGCGCAGCGCATCGCAGATGGCGTCCTTGATGCGCAGCGCAGCGAAGTTCAGGCTCGTCAGCGGGCTCCTCATGGCCTGCACGTCGACGCGCAGCGTCTCGGCCGGCGTGAGCCAGCGACCCCAGTCGACGCGGCGGGCGATGTCGTAGAGGTCGTGCTCGTCGCGGTAAGGGCCGTCGGCCAGTGGCACCAGCACGCGTGTGGCCAGGCGGCTTTCGAGGTTGAGTCGCATCGCAGCCAGCTCATCGCTGTCACCCGACGAGGCCGCGTCGACCCACACGCCACCGCGCGCCGGCTCGGGCTGGCCACCGACGATGCGCGCGGCCTCGTCGGCCAGCAAGGCCTCGACACCGCCGGCGCAGGGCAGGAAGAGCATCGTCGTGGCCCGGCTCAGGCGTGCTTGCGCAGCCCCGCCGGCGCGATCTTCAGCGCCTCGCGGTACTTGGCCACCGTGCGCCGCGCCACCTGGATGCCCTGCTCTTCGAGCATGGTGCTGAGCTGGTTGTCCGACAGCGGCTTGGTGGTGTCCTCGGCGGTGACGAACTGCTGGATCAGCGCGCGCACCGCGGTGCTGCTGGCGTTGCCACCGGCGTCGGTGTTAAGGCTGGAGCCGAAGAAGTACTTCAGCTCGAAGGTGCCCTGCGGCGTCGACATGTACTTGGCCGTGGTGACCCGCGAGATGGTGCTCTCGTGCAGGCCCAGCTCGTCGGCAATCTCGCGCAGCACCAGCGGCTTCATCGCGATCGGGCCGTGGGTGATGAAGCCCTTCTGGCGCTCGACGATGGCCTTGCTGACACGCAGGATGGTGTCGAAGCGCTGCTGGATGTTCTTGACGAACCAGCGCGCCTCCTGCAGCCGCGACGACATGCCCGGGTTGGCGTGGGCGCCGCGCAGGCCCTTGGCGGCCTGCGCGTACAGGTCGTTGATGCGCAGCTTGGGCATGATGTCGGGGTTGAGCGTCACGCTGTGGCCGCGACCCGTCTTGCGCACGATGACATCGGGCACCACGATGTTGGACTCGGCGTTGCTGAACGGCCGGCCGGGCTTGGGCTCGCAACGGCGGATCAGCTCGTGCGCCGCGCGCACGGTGTCCTCGTCGCCGCCGGTGAGGGCCGCCAGGCGCTTGTAGTCGCGCCGTGCCAGCAGCTCCAGGTACTGCTCGACGATGCGTAGCGCCGCCTGGCGCGCCGCGCAGCGCGGCGTGGTCTTGAGCTGCAGCTGCAGGCACTCGGGCAGGGAGCGTGCGCCGACGCCGGGCGGGTCGAGGCTCTGCAGCATGCACAGCGCCATGCGCAGACGGTCGGCCAGGTGTTCGCGCTGCTCGTCGTTGCCCAGCTCCAGCATCTCGGCCAGCCGCTCGGCGACATCTTCGAGCGTGTCGGCGAGGTAGCCGTCGCCGTCGAGCGACTCGATCAGCACCCCCACGGCCGCCATGTCCTCGGGCTCAAGGCGCAGGCCCACGAGCTGGGCGCGCAGATGGTCCTGCAGGCTGCCGGCGGCAGCGCGGCGGTCGTGCGCCTCGCCGTCGTCGTCGCCGTCGCTGGCGGCGGCGCTGCTGTTGGACGGCGTTTCACGGATGCCGTCGAAGTCTTCGCCCTCGGTGCCGTTTTCCCAGTCGTCGCGCGCGGGCGTGCCGAACTCGTCGGCGGTGAGCTCCTTGGCGCCTTCGAGGGGCGCGGTGTCGCTACCGGTCTCGGCGAAGTCGGCCTGTTCGGTTTCGCGCTCCACTGGCCGGTCGACGCTCTGGCGCTCCAGCGGCGTCTCGAAGGCCGTGGGCGGCCCTTCGTCGTCGACCTCGAGGAAGGGGTTCTGGTCGAGCATCTGCCCGACCTCCTGCTGCAGCTCCAGCGTCGACAGCTGCAGCAGCCGGATCGACTGCTGCAGCTGCGGCGTCAGCGCCAGGTGCTGCGACAGGCGAACCTGCAAGGAGGGCTTCATGCTCATCGCCCGGCCCTACATGCGGAAGTTCTCGCCGAGGTAGACCTTGCGGACCTCGGTGTTGGCGACGATCTCGTCGGGCGTGCCCTCGGCCAGCACCCGGCCCTCGCTGATGATGTAGGCGCGGTCGCAGATGCCGAGCGTCTCGCGCACGTTGTGGTCCGTGATCAGCACGCCGATGCCGCGCGCGCGCAGGAAGCCGATGATGCGCTGAATCTCCATCACCGCGATCGGGTCGACGCCGGCAAAGGGCTCGTCGAGCAGGATGAAACGCGGCGTGGTGGCCAGCGCGCGCGCGATCTCCACGCGCCGCCGCTCGCCACCCGACAAGGCCGGCGCGGGCGAGTCGTGCAGCTTCTCGATCGACAGCTCGCGCAGCAGCTCCGCCAGGCGCTGCTCGATCACGGCGTCGGCCAGCGGGCGGCCGTCGGGCCCAAGTTGCAGCTCGAGCACGGCGCGGATGTTCTCCTCCACCGTGAGCTTGCGGAAGATGCTCGCCTCTTGAGGCAGGTACGACAGGCCCAGCCGCGCGCGGCGGTGGATCGGCAGCTTCTGCACCTCGGCGCCGTCGATGCGGATCTGGCCGGCGTCGGCACGCACCAGGCCCACGACCATGTAGAAGGTGGTGGTCTTGCCGGCACCGTTGGGCCCAAGCAGGCCGACCACCTCGCCGGCCGACACCGCCAGGTGCACGTCCTTCACGACGAGGCGCGGCCCGTAGCTCTTGCGCAGGCCGTCGGCCTCGAGCCGGCTCACGACCGACGTGGGCTGTACCGGCGCGCCCGGCGCCTCGAACGCGGTCGCGGCGTTCATCGCGGCTTGGCCGGCGGCGCTGGAACGCGCTCGCCCAGCGTGCGGCTGGGCTGCAGCGTCGGCACCGGCACCGCGGCGGGCGCAGCCGCCGGCTCAGCGCGGGGGCTCAACACCGCGCGCACCCGGCCCGTGGGGTTGGTGGCCGTCGCGGCGCCCCCCTCAACACGGAAGACCTCGGCCGTGTTGTCCCAAAGACGGCTGCCGCCGGTGATCTCATCGGCCACCGTACCGCTGCGCAGGCGCCGCACGGCGCCGTTGCCGACGAAGCGCAGCGTGTCGGCGCGACCGTCGAACTCGATGCGGTCGGCCGTGCCCTCGACCGTTTCGTCGATGCCGTCGCGTTTCTGGCGCCAGCTGGCTGGCTTGCCCTGGGCGCCCAGCGCACTGGCGGCGCGGTAGCCGTCGGGCAGCGTGCGCATCTCCACGCGCTCGGCGCGCAAGACCATCGACCCCTGCGAGATGACGACGTTGCCGGTGTAGACCAAGACTTGGCGCTGCAGGTCGAGCACGCCGTCGCGGTCGGCCTCCACCACCATCGGCTGGCTGCGGTCGGCCCGCTCGGCCCAGACCGCACCCGTCGCGGCCAGCGCGAGGGTGGCAGCCACGAGGGCCTGCCAGCTTAGGGAGGAGGAGGTCATATCGGCACGGAACTTGCAGGGCAGTATATCCACAAGTCAGGCCGCTTTCGCAGGCCCGGCAGCGTGATTTGCTGCCGCGCGCGCCGAGTCGGTGCTTCGGTGCGTCGGTTATGGCGCTGGCCGGTCAGGCCTTCTGGCGGGCCAGCTGGATCAGGAAGTCGGCCACCGCCACCGCGCGCTCTTGGCTGCCCGCGAGCGCGGCCGAAGTGTAGAAGCGGCCGTGGATGCCGAGCGAGGGCACGCCGTCGATCTTGTAGGCGTCCGTCAACTGCTGGGCACGTGTGGCCTTGGTCGCGACGCTGAAGCCCTTCATCGTCTGCACCAGCCTGTCGCCGTCGATGCCACTGTCCTTGGCCAGCTGGGCGATGGACGCGTCGCTGTTCAGCCGATTGCCTTGCTGGTGGATGGCATTGAACACCCGGCGGTGCATCACCGCCTGCGCGCCCATTTCCTCGATGGCATAGAACAGGCGCTGGTGCTGCTGGTGCGGGGCCATGAAGCCCACCGGCACCTGGCGGAAGGCCACGTCGGCCGGCAGCCGCTTCACCCAGGCCTCCAGCACAGGCTCAAAGGCGTAGCAGGCCGGGCAGCCGTACCAGAAGAACTCCACCACCTCCACGGCCTTGCCGGCCGGCACGCTGACGGCCACCGGCGAGCCGAGCTTGACGTAGTGCGTGCCCTCGCGCGGAGCACCCTGAGCCTGCGCAGCACCATGCCAGGCCAGGGCCAGGCCGCTGGCGGCGATGTGCTTGGAGAAGTCGCGCCGTTGCATGGGAGAGGTCCTTTCGTCTGGAATCGGAGATCGGGATCAAGGCCAGGAGGATGGCCGGGTCGGGGGTGGAGTGCCGCCGGGCCCGGCGGGTTCCGTGCCCGGCGCGCGGTCTTGTGAGATCTTGCTGGCGCTGGGGGGCCTTCAGGTCTTCTCGACGCGCACGATCTGCGCTTCGATGCCCTGGTCGACGAGCTTCTGCTGCTGCGCGTCGGCCTCGGCACGTGTGGCGTAGGGGCCGATGCGCACGCGCCAGACGGTG
>JBIJAP010000052.1:0-12843 GCA_044345715.1 Rubrivivax sp. | reverse complement strand
CGGCGATGCGCGAGATGGTGATCGACCGAGCCCTGGCCGTGGGCAACGGCCGTGTCGAACTCGACGACCTGAAGATCATCGTGCTGATGGTCTTCTGGAGCCTGGGCGAGGAGCCCGACGCGCTGGTGCTCGACGAACTGTTCGTCGACTCCGAAGACCGCGTGATTCATTGAGCCCCAGAGAGTAAGCCCCTAAGGCTCGCTAGCGCTCGCCACCCCCCCCCGAGGGGCTCATGCAGCGACCCGGCAAAGCCGGTTCCGCGCATGGGACTTGACCTTGCGGCTACGACAAGAGTCTTGAGGCGTCGACGTCCAGCTTGGCCAGCGCGCTGCGCGTAGCGCGCACGGTAAGCGCCTCGTCCTGCGCGGGCACGATCAGCCCGGCCTGCAGGTAGCTCGCCAGGCGGTGCTGCTGGAACAGCACGCAACGGCCCTTCGGCGTGACGAAGAGGCTGAGCTGCTTGCGCAGGCCGTGCCAGCTCAGCTGCACCGGCTCGGAGTGGCCGCCGCGGTCGAGCATGTACCAGCTGCCCACTTGCAGCTCGCGCGCCCAGGCCACCATCGCGGACGTCGGCATGCTGCCGCCTTCGAGCACCACCTCGAGCTCGCTGCTCTGGTGGCCCGACAGATCAAGCACCATGCTCTCGTCGATTTCCACGTCGGCGGCGTCGGGCAGCAGTTCCTCGAGCGTCTCGAGCTGCTCCATCAGCTCGCGCAGGCGGTCGTCGGGGATGGCGGCCGCTTTGGCCGTGAAGGCCGCCGCCAGCGAGTTGTTGAGCTGCTGGATTTGCTCGTCCTGCTTGGCCAGGTCCATGCCGGCGTTGGCCATGCCTTCGCGCAGGCTCTTCAACAGCAGCGGCAGCCGGCGGATGACTTCGGCGCGCTCCTCGCGCGTCACCTTCGCGCTGGCGCTCCAGATGAGGTCGGCCGCGGCGCGCTTCATGGCCTTGGTCTGCTCGCCCTGCGCGCCGTGGCGCATGCCGGCGGTGGCCAGCACGTCGGCCCAGACATGGAACAGGAACTGGCGCACGCCCTCCTGCACCGGCACCTCGTTGAGCATGCGGCGCAGCTCGATGGTGTACTGGATGGCCATGGTCTCGCGCTGCTCGACCTGCTGGGCCAGCGAGACGCCGCGCTTGGTCATCTCGTTCTCGTTCTTGAAGTAGTGCTCCAGGAACTTCTCGAACTCGATCAGCACGGTCTGGAAGACGCGGTGCCCGGTGTCGGGGTAGGCCTCGACGACCTGCACGATGCGCTTGACTTCTTTTTCGAGCGCCTCGTTCACGCCAGCGGCACCGCTGTCGAAACCCATCACACAGGCGCCCATGCGGTCGATCAGGCGGCGCGCGGGGTGGTCGATGGTGGCGAAGAAGTCGGGCTCGGACACCGCCACCCGCAACACCGGCATTTGCAGCCGAGCAAACCACACGCGCACGGCCGGCGGGATGCGGTCTTCTGTGAGGATGCTCTGGAACAGCAGCGCCACGATCTCTATGGTGGCGCGCTCCTCGGGCGTGGCGGCGGCCTTCTTGAGCGCCTGCTTGCGGTGGTGCAGCTCATCCAGCAACACCGGTGTCGTGACTATCGACTCGCCGCGCTGCGTGGACGCCGATACCCGCTGGCGGATGCCCTTCTCGGCCGTATCGATGGCCCGCGACAGCGCTGGCGACATCACATGCGCGGGTCGCTCGAGCGCCGCGTTGCGCGTGCTGGCCGCAAAGCTCGGCACATGGCGGCCGATCAGGCGGTTCAGGCGGCCCAGCACGGCCTCGGCGTGCTCACGGCTGCGCGCCAGCGGCGCGGCGCGAGTCATCAGGCGGGTTTCTTCGCCGACTTGCCGGCCTGCGCCTCGACCACCGCTCCCGCCACCGGCCCAGGCGCCCGGGCCGCGGCCGACGCTGGCAAAGCCCGCCGAACTGGGGTACTCGGACGGCGCGCCCAGCCCTATCGAGGACGAATTGCTGTCGCCTGCAGCGCTCGGCGCCCAGCTCCCGAACCCCATCTGCGAATTCGGGTGCGTACGCGAACGGCGAATGAAGGGCCGCAGGTCGACCTCGGGCAGCACCTGCTGCTCGATCAGCCAGCGGTTCGCCTCGTGGTAGGACTCCTCGACGAGACCGGCAAGCTCTTCGTGCAGCGTGGCCTGCACCTCGCGCCAGCCCTCGAGGTTGAGACCGGCGCCGCGCCAGGCTTCGAAGACGATGCGCGCCAGCACGTGAGATCGAAGCATGTCGTGCGGCTCGAGCTCGGTGTGGCCCTCGAGATGCGCCACGCGTGAGCGCAGGTCGGCAAACTCCCAGCTGGCGCGGTCCATCACGGCCAGCGCCAGACGGGAGGTGACGATCTCGAGCTCGATGGTGTCGTCGGGCACCAGCGTGAACGAATCGCGGCCGCCGGGCGGGGGCAGATCGTACGAACGCGACGCGGTGACACCCTGCGTGAGCACCCGTCGCAGGCCTGCCACTATGCCGCGGTGCCAACCCTGAGCACCCTTCATCAGGCCGTGCACGAGTTCGCGCCGCCGCATCATCGTGACGTGATCGGACGGCTTGTCGAGCAGCACACGGGCCTGGTCCATGGTGGCCTGCACCACGTGCGTCAGGCCCTTGACCAGCCCTTCGGTGTAGAGCCGCCGCGCCTGTCCGGCCAGCGTGTCGGGCGTGGCGGCAAGGGCCATGGGGGAGGGAGACTCTTTTGCTAACCAACAATAGATTAGGTCACTCTACACCACCGCCCCCGCATTGGGGTCGTTGGGATCCTGGTCCTTGGCCCCGAGCTTGATCAGATCTTCGCGTTTGGCGCCCAGCCACATCGCGATGCCGGCGGCCACGAAGATCGACGAGTAGATACCGAACAGGATGCCGATCGTCAGCGCCACCGAGAAGTGGTGCAGCGTCGGGCCGCCGAAGATCAGCATGCTCAGCACCATGATCTGCGTGCTGCCGTGGGTGATGACGGTGCGGCTGATGGTGCTGGTGATGGCGCGGTCGATGGTCTGCGGCGTGTCGAGCTTGCGGTAGCGGCGGAAGCTCTCGCGGATGCGGTCGAAGATCACCACCGACTCGTTCACCGAGTAGCCCAGCACCGCCAGGATGGCCGCCAGCACCGCGAGTGAAAACTCCCACTGAAAGAAGGCGAAGAAGCCCAGGATGATGACGACGTCGTGCAGGTTGGCCACGATGCCCGCCACCGCGAACTTCCACTCGAAGCGCATCGCCAAGTAGGCCATGATGCCCAGGATGGTGACGCCCAGCGCCAGCGCGCCGTTGGTGTAGAGCTCCTCGCCGACGCTCGGGCCCACGAACTCGGTGCGTGTCAGCTTCAGCGGCTCGCTGCCGTCGGCCTTGGTGCAGGCAGGGCGGCTGACCTGCTCGCCTTGCGGGGTGGTGTACTGCTTGGTGCCCACCGTGCCCTGCTCGGCCTTGCAAAGCGTGTCGAAGACCAGCGTCGACACCTGGTCCTGTTTCATGTCGCCGCGCACCGGCAGACGGATCAGCACGTCGCGGCTGGTGCCGAACTTCTGCACCTGGACCTCGCCGAAGCCCAGTTGCTCGACGATGCCGCGCGTGCGGTTGATGTCGGCCGTGCTGGCGTACTCCATCTCCACCAGCGTGCCGCCGGTGAACTCGATCGACGGGTTCAGCCCCTTGGTGATGATGAAGAACACCGCCAGGCCGAAGGTGATGAACGAGATCACGTTCAGCACCAGCACATGGCGCATGAACGGGATGTCGTTCTTGATGCGGAAGAATTCCATATGTGCGTCTCCCGCTTCAGGACTTGGCGTCGTCGAGCCGGGTGTCGACGAGCGCGGGCCGCGCCTCGCCGCTCATCCAGACCTGACCGATCGACACCGACTTCAATCGCTTCTTGCCGCCGTACCAGAGGTTGACCAGGCCGCGCGAGAACATCACCGCCGAGAACATGCTCGTCAAGATGCCCAGGCAGTGCACCACCGCGAAGCCGCGCACCGGGCCGGAGCCAAAGGCCAGCAGCGCGATGCCCGCGATCAGCGTCGTGACGTTGCTGTCGAGGATGGTGCCCCAGGCGGCCTCGTAGCCCTTGTGGATGGCCTGCTGCGGCGCCAGGCCCGCGCGCAGCTCTTCGCGCACGCGCTCGTTGATCAGGACGTTGGCGTCGATGGCCATGCCCAGCGTCAGCGCGATAGCGGCGATGCCAGGCAAGGTGAGTGTCAACTGCAACATGCTCAGCAGCGCCAGCAGGCACAGCAGGTTGAAGGCCAGCGCGATGCTGCTGAACACCCCGAACAGCATGTAGTGGGCGCACATGAACACCGCGATCGCGATGAAGCCCCACAGCACGCTGTCGATGCCTTTGCCGATGTTCTCGGCACCCAGGCTCGGGCCGATCGTGCGCTCTTCGATCACCTCCATCGGCGCGGCCAGCGCGCCGGCGCGCGTGAGCAGCGCCATGTCGGCGGTTTCCTGTGACGTGAAGTTGCCGGTGATCTGGAACTCGTTGCCGAACTCGCCCTGGATCGTGGCCACCGAGATGGCCTCGCCCTTGCCCTTTTCGTACAGCACGATGGCCATCGGCTTGCCGAGGTTCTCGCGCGTCACCTGCCGCATGGCTCGGCCGGCGACGTCGTTAAGGCGCACGCTCACGGCCGGGCGCTGGTCGCGGTCGATGGTGGCGCTGGCCTGCACCAGCTGCTCGCCGGTGGCGATGACGTCGCGCTTGAGGCCCACGGTGCGCGGCATGGTTTCGCCGGCGCCCAGGCGCTCGGACACGGTTTCGGCGGCCGAGGCGACGTCGGTCTCGACGAGGCGGATCTGCAGTGTCGCGGTACGGCCGATGATGGTCTTGGCGCGCGCCGTGTCCTGCACGCCGGGCAGCTGCACGACCACGCGGTCGAGGCCCTGCTGCTGGATCACCGGCTCGGCCACGCCGAGCTCGTTGACGCGCTTGTGCAGCGTCTCGATGTTCTGCGAGAGCGCCTGTTTCTGGATGTCGGCGATGGCCTGCGGCTGCAGCCGGCCCACCAGGCGCGTGCCGTCGGGGGTGGTCTGCACCGTCCACTGCACCGCGGTCATGCGCTCGGCCAGCAGGTTGCGCGCCGTGTCGGCCACCGAGGGGTCGGGGAGCGCCACCGTCAGGCCGTCGGATTCACGCGTGATGCCGGCGAAGCGGATGCGCTTTTCGCGCAGCGCGTTGCGCGCGTCGCTGGCGTAGCTGTCGACCTGCTGGCGCAGCGCGGCGCGCATGTCCACCTGCATCAGGAAGTGCACGCCGCCGCGCAGATCGAGACCCAGGTACATGGGCAGCGCACGCAGGCTCACCATCCACTCGGGCGTGCGCGACACCAGGTTGAGCGCGACGATGAAACGCTCGTCGGTCGGGTCGGGGTTCAGCGCCTTGGCAATGACGTCCTTGGCCTTGAACTGGGTGTCGGTGTCGACGAAACGGGCGCGCACCGAGGTGCCCTCGATCTGCACCAGATCGGGCTTCAGGCCGGCGGTGGTGAGTGCCGACTGCACCCGCTCCAGCGTGGTGGCGTCGACCTTCACGGTGCTCTTGCCCGAAGACACCTGCACCGCCGGCGCCTCGCCGAAGAAGTTAGGGGCGGTGTAGAGCAGGCCGATCAGCAGCGTGGCTGCGAGGATCGCGTACTTCCACCAGGGATAGCGGTTCATGGACGATTCCTTGGCCGCAGCCAGCAAGCGCGGTCGGGAGCGAGCTCAGTGCCGGGCCTGCAGGGCCTGCCCGGCACGGGGTTCACTTGGCGTGCGAGTACGTGCCCTTGGGCAGCACCTGGATGACGGCGCCACGCTGCACCTGCAGCTCCACGCCGCCGGAGACCTCGACGTGCAGGTAGCTGTCACCGAGCTTGGCGACACGGCCCATCACGCCACCGGCGATGACGACCTCGTCGCCCTTGGCCAGGGCTTCGATCATGGCCTTGTGCTCTTTCTGCTTCTTCATCTGTGGCCGGATCATGATGAAGTAGAGCACCACGAACATCAGCACCAGCGGCAGCAGGCTGAAGAGGGTGTCGGTGCCGGAGGCGGCGGCGGCCGGGGCGGCCTGGGCGAAGGCGTTGGAAATGAACACGGCAGTTCGGGCCGCGTGCGGGGCGCACGGCTGGCTTGTGGGTGGCGAAGGGAACCGGCGATTCTACCGAGCCACGCCCTGCCCGCCCGGCAGCCGGCCGCGAGGCCCTGCGGCGGCTACGATGGCCGCCCGGGAGGACGAGCATGCGCAACTACGGCACGGCCCGCAGGGTCATGGTCACAGGTGGGGCCGGGTTCCTGGGCTCGCACCTGTGCGAACGCCTGCTCGAGCGGGGAGACGACGTGCTCTGCGTCGACAACTTCTACACCGGCACCAAGGACAACGTGGCGCACCTGCTGAACCATCCGCGGTTCGAGTTGATGCGACACGACGTGACCTTCCCGCTGTACGTGGAAGTCGACGAGATCTACAACCTCGCCTGCCCCGCCAGCCCCGTGCACTACCAGCACGACCCGGTGCAGACCACCAAGACCAGCGTGCACGGCGCCATCAACATGCTGGGCTTGGCCAAGCGGCTGAAGGCCAAGATCCTGCAGGCCAGCACGTCCGAGGTGTATGGCGACCCCCAGGTGCACCCGCAGCCCGAGGGCTACTGGGGACACGTCAACCCGATCGGCATTCGCAGCTGCTACGACGAGGGCAAGCGCTGCGCCGAGACGCTGTTCTTCGACTACCACCGCCAGCACGGCCTGCGCATCAAGGTGGCGCGCATCTTCAACACCTACGGCCCGCGCATGCACCCCAATGACGGCCGCGTGGTGAGCAACTTCATCGTGCAAGCGCTGAAGGGTGAGCCCATCACCGTGTACGGCGAAGGCGCACAGACGCGCAGCTTCTGCTATGTGGACGACCTGGTCGGCGGGCTGATCGCGCTGATGGACTCCGACGACGGCTTCACCGGGCCCGTGAACCTGGGCAACCCGGGCGAGTTCACCATCCTGCAGCTGGCGCAGAAGGTGATCGAGCTCACGGGCAGCGCGAGCACCATCGTGCGGCAGCCGCTGCCAAGTGATGACCCGATGCAGCGCAAGCCCGACCTGACCCTGGCCACAAAGGCGCTGGGTTGGGGCCCGCGGACCGATCTGAACGAGGGCCTCGGCAAGACGATCGCCTACTTCGCGGCCCGACTGCCCCGCTCAGCCGCCTGAGGCAGGCCCGCGCGCCGGGGCTCGGCAGCCGCGGCCTGCGCCAGCGCACGCCAACCCGGCCACTGCATCAGCGCAACCAGCAGCACCACGCCAGATAGCACCACGGCGGCACGCAGCGCCAGCTCGGGGCTCTGGGCGTAGGCATCGCGGCCGGCGCTGAGCAAGAACTGCGCAGCCGAAAAGAACTGGCCGTACTTGAAGATCGAAGGCTCCAGCCCGGCCACCAGCAGCGCTGGCGCCGCCGGCAGGGCCAGGGCCGCCAGCAGCAGCAGTGGCGTGCGGCGCCAGGGCGCCGACCCGCCGGCGATGCCGCAGCCGGCCGCCAGCGCTGCCGCCAGCGCCACGCCGGCCGTGGCCAGCGCGCCCCAGCCGGCGCCCAGCAGCAGACTGCTTGTCGCGCTGCCGCCGCCGCGCATCAGCTCCACGAGGTTGTCGGTGCCGGCGCCCCACACGACCACCGCGTGCACGGGCACGAAGAGCAACACCGAGCAGGCCGCCCACCACAGCAGATCGGCCAGGGCCCGCCGCGTCGTCACCACGCGCACCAGCCACACGGCGCCCAACAGCGGCAGCATCAGGGCCGCATGCAGCGCCAGGTAGCGGCCGGCGTCTTCGAGCATCGAAAGCCCGCCCAGCCCGAGCATCGGCGAGCCGATTACCTTGTGCAGCATCGGCAAGGGCACCGCCAGCCGAAGCGCGGCAAAGGCCAGCAGCGCGTGGCCCAGCATCAGCAGCGGAAACGCCAGGCGCCAGCCCCGCCGCCGCGCTGGCAGCAGCAGCAGGGGCGCCGCGAGCATCCAGGTCAGCGCCAGCGCCACGCCCAAAGCCGACAGCGCCCCCGCCGGCCCTGCCGGCATCAGCTTGGCCACGTTGTAGGGCACGCCGGGCAGCCGGGCCAGCAGCCACAGCGCCAGCGCCAGCACGGCCACGACCAGCAGCGTGCTGCGCCAGCCCGGCAACGCCACCTGGACCGGATCGCCCCCCCGAGCCGAGCGTGCCCGCCGTGGGGCTGGGGCCTGCCTCGCGGCCGAGGGCCCCAGCGCGTCGGGCTCGGTGGTGGCCAGCGAGCGCCCGAGTTGCCAGCCGAGCCAGCCGCCGAGCAGGCCGAGCGCCGCATCCGTCAGGTCGGCCACCTTGGCCGGCAGCAGCACCTGCCCGGCCTCGAGAACCAGTGCCAGCGCGCCCAGTGCCAGCAGGCGCGATGCGGCCGCCGGAGCCGGCCCGCGCGCCGCCAGCGCCAGCAACAAGCCGCCGGGCAGAAAGACCAGCAGCTTGCGCAGGATCTCGGCCAGCGCGCCGTACTCCGTGCGCTGCAGGTAGGTGGAAAACGGCAGCCGCGAGACCGCTTCCCACCAGGCGGCCGCGCTGCCGCGCGCCAGCTCGAAGTTGAAGGGCACCCACAGCACCACCACCGCCCCGACGACCCACAACGCCAGCGCGCCGTGCAGCAGCGCGCGCTGGCGCGACTCGGGCCTGCGCTGCAGCGAGCGTGCCAGCACAGCACCGGCCACCACGCCGAAGCTGCCGGTGAACAGGTCGGTCAGGTCGGTCACGCGCGACAGCACGAACAGCTGCGCGAACTCCACCGCCGCCACCACTGCCATGCCGCGCCCCAGCACGCCCGTGAGGCCCGGCCGCTTGAGCGACAGCCACCACAGCCCCCCCACCGGCAGCCACAGCAGCACATCCGTGCCGATTTCGTACAAGGCCTCCCAGGTGCCGGCCGGCAGGGCGGTGAACGGCAGCAGCAGCACGCGCCCGTCGCGCCACTTGCGATACAGCTCCACCGGGCTGACCGACAGGTCCAGCGGCATCATCTGCCACACCAGCAGCAGCAGCAGGTAGACGAACAGCCAGCGCTCCAGGCGTTGCGCCACCGGCAGCCGCGCCGACAGCCCCGCCACCAGGCCATGTGCCCGCGCGCCGAGGCCGGCGTACAGCGCCAGCCCGGCGGTGCTGCCGAGCATCTGCATGGCCACGTCCGTCCAGCTCGGCGTGCGCGGCGGAAAGAACACCTGCCCGTACTCCACGCCCACCGACAGCAGCACCAGCGCCGGCAACAACAGCGTGTACAGCACCCAGCGCCAGTTGCGCGGTGCCAAGGACGACACCAGATAAGCCGCGCCAAAGGCCAGCGGCACCGTGAGCAGGAAATTGGCCGCAAGATCGGTGTGCGATTGGCCGCCTTGCCAGGGCGCCGGCAGCGCCAGAAAGTGCTGCCACGCCGCACCCGGCGCCTGCACCGCCAGCTCCAGCGGCGCCCAGCTGCCGTAGACAAAAAACGCCAGCAGCCCGAGCCACAGCCCGAAGATGCGGCGGTCAGCGCTCAGCATGCGGCGCGGCTGGCCGTGCTAGACCAGCACCTCGACCACCGCCGGGTGCCCGAGGAAGGCCTGCGGGCTGCTGCTGGCGCCGTAGGCCCCGCTCTGGAAGACCACAACGAGATCGCCGATCTCGCCCTGCGGCAGTGCCATCCGATCCGCCAGCAGATCGAGCGGCGTGCACAGCGGGCCCACGACCATGCTGCTTTCGCGCGCCTCGCTGCGCAGCGGGAAGATGCCCACCGGGTAGTTCTTGCGCACCACCTGGCCGAAATTGCCGCTGGCCGCCAGCTGGTGGTGCAGGCCGCCGTCGCACACCAGGTAGACCTGCCCGCGCGAAACCTTGCGGTCGACGATGCGCGTGACATAGATGCCGGCCTCTCCCACGAAGTAGCGGCCGAGCTCGATGACGATGCCGGCCTGCGGCATGTCGGAGGCCGCGCGCTCGACGATGGCCTGCAGGTTGGCGCCGATCGGCGCCATATCGAGCCGCGTCTCGCCCGGGAAGTATGGGATGCCGAAGCCGCCGCCAAGGTTGAGAAACTTCACCGGCCTGTTTGTCAACTTCAGCGCATGCTCGGCCAGCCGCAGCGCCAGCTCGTAGCTCTTGTGCTGCGCCTCGCAGATGCTTTCGGCCTTGAGATTCTGAGAGCCGGCAAACAGATGGAAACCCTCGAAGGCCAGACCCTCGCGCGCCGCGAACAGCAGCGCCTCGGGCACCCGCTCGGTGTCGAGGCCGAACTGCTTGGGGCCGCCGCCCATCTTCATGCCCGAGCCCTTGAGCTCGAAGTCGGGGTTCACACGGATGGCCACGCGTGCCGGCAGACCGAGCTCCTGCGAGGCGCGCGCCAGGACCGGCAGCTCGCGCAGCGACTCCACGTTGACGAGCACGCCCGAGGCCACGCTTTGGCGCAGCTCGGGGTCTCGCTTGCCAGGGCCGGCGAAGCTCACTTCCGCGGGGTCGGCGCCGGCATCCAGCGCCACCTTCAGTTCACCCGCGCTGGCCACATCGATGCCGTCCACCAGTCCGGCCATGAACTGCACCACCGCCGGCATCGGGTTGGCCTTCATGGCGTAGTGCAGCTTCACCTGCTTCGGCAGCGCCGCGCGCAGCTCGGCCACGCGCTGACGCAGCAGGGTGCGGCTGTAGGCGTAAAAAGGGGTGGTGCCGACGCGGGCGGCCAGCGTCGTGAGGCGGATGCCGTCGAGCAGCAGCTCGCCACCCGGGCCGGGCTCGACGGCCCATTGCGACATCGGGGTGTGAACGGGGCGCGTGGGCGCCGCCGTGCCAGGGGACGTCAGGCTCATGCGGGGCTCCGCTGCTCGAGCCATTCGGTCGAGAGATTCTTGCGATCGATCTTGCCGTTGGGGTTGCGCGGCAGCGGGCCGGCCACGGGCTCGATGCCGTGCGGCACCATGTAGGCGGGCATGTGCTTCCTGCACGCGGCCAGCAGGGCCGGCACGTCTAGCGCGGCGCTGCCGTCGGGCGCGGTGGCGATCACCTGGATGGCCTGGCCGAGCGTGGCGTGGTCCACGCCGAAGGCTACGCACTCGCCCACCAGGCGGGTGGCGTACAGCACCTCTTCCACCTCGGTGGGGCTGACGCGGTAGCCGCTGGTCTTCATCATCTCGTCGCGGCGGCCGACGAAGTACAGGTAACCCTCGGCATCGCGCCGCACTGTGTCGCCGCTGAACACGGCGTACTCCGGCAACATCAGCCCGGCCTGGCGGCCGCCGATGCCGGCGGGCAGCAGCTTGTAGCGCTCGGCCGTCTTCTCAGCGTCGTTCCAGTAGCCCTGGCCGACCAGCGCGCCGCGGTGCACGAGCTCGCCGGGTTCATCAGGCGCGCATTCGGTGCCGTCTTCGCGAAGCACCAGGATCTCGGCGTTGGGGATGGCCTTGCCGATGCTGTCGGGGCGCATGTCAACCTGTTCGGGCGGCAGGTAGGTGCTGCGGAAGGCCTCCGTCAAGCCGTACATCAGGAAGGGCTTGGCCTTCGGCACGCGCTGGCGCAGCAGCTGCAGCGTCTCGCGCGGCATGCGGCCGCCGGTGTTGGCGAAGTAGCGCAGGTGCTCGCCGATTGCCGCGGGCCACTCGAGCTGCGACAGCTGGATGTACAGCGGAGGCACCGCCGTGAGGCTGGTTACCTTTTCGCGTTCCAGAGCGTTGAGCACGTCCTTCGGCATCAGGTAGTTGAGCAGCACCACGCGCGCACCCACATGGAAGGCCGTGGTGAGCTGACTGAAGCCGGCGTCGAAGCTGAGCGGCAGCGCGGCCAGCAGCACGTCTGACGACCGGTTCTCGAGGTAGCTGGCCACGCTCTTGGCCCCCGCCACCATGTTGCGGTGGCTCAGCACCACGCCCTTGGGGCGGCCGGTGGAGCCGCTGGTGTACAGAATGGCGCAGAGATCGGTGTCGATGACGCGGTGGGCGGTGGCAGCAGGCGCGGCCAGCAGATCGGCCCAGCCGTGCAGGGCCACGCCCGGTGGCAGCGCCGCCGAGGGAGCGGCGCCTTCGGTCAGCACCACATGGCGCAGGTCGGTGCACTCGGGCAGCACCGGCAGCAGCTGCAGCAGCCGCTCGGGCGACGTCACCAGCACCCGCACGTTGCAATCGCGCGCGATGAAGGCCACCTGCTCGGCCTTAAGCAGCGGGTTCATCGGCACCATCACGCCGCCGGCGGCGGGCGCACCGACGCTGGCGACCACCGTCTCAAACCGCTTCTCGAGATAGATGCCCACGCGCTCGGTACGCGCCAGGCCCAGCGCCAGCAGGCCCGCGGCGAAGGCGCTCACGCGCGCCTGCAGCTCGGCGTAGTGCAGCGTGTGGGCGCCGTAGGTCAGCGCCGGGGCCTCGGGCGAGCACTCGGCGCTGCGGGCCAAGAGTTCGTGCAGGAGCGTGGATTCAGTCATGCGGGTGGGTGGGGCATGGCGGCGCGCAGACACCGCCAGTCTGCCGTCACAAGCCGAAGGATCAGTATGTCACGCACCCCAGGGCCCGCCAGAGGCGGGCCCGCGCAAAGCGGCGCGGCCAGCCAAATCCGCCACAGTCACCGGGCCGCCGGGCTAAGGGTGAGGCCCGGCGTCCGGGGACCCAACTTCTAGAATCCCCAGCTTCGTTAACCAACTGCGCCGCATCCGCGGCACCCCCTGCGCATGGACCCCACCCGCGATGTTCTCCGCGCCCTCGACGAAGTGCTCAGCCTCGGCGGCCGCGCGTTGGCCTTCACGCGCGACACGCCCCTGCTCGGCGGCGTGCCCGAGCTGGACTCCATGGCCGTGGTGACGCTGATCACCAGCCTGGAAGAGCGCTTCGGCATCACGGTGGACGATGACGAGATCG
>JBIJAP010000428.1:0-3331 GCA_044345715.1 Rubrivivax sp. | reverse complement strand
TGTAGGTGCCATAGCTGGTGTTCGGCTCGGGCTCGTAGTAGGTGTAGACGGCCGAGATGCCGTCGGACAGCACGTCGAGGATGCTCACCATCTTCAGCGCGCCCGGCTGGCCTTCGATGCCAGGCTCGCGGAACTCCACCAGGCGCGAGTTCACGCGGCTTTGCAGCAGGAACTGCGTGTATTGGTCGACGCTGTCCTGGTCCATGCCGCCACCGGCGTGGCGCCCGCTCTGGTAGCGCAGGTAGAGCTGGTAGTGCTCGGGCACGAAGCCCAGCCGCAGCACGCGCGAGACCAGGCCGCCGTGCTGGCGCTGCGCGCGCCTTTGGCTGCGCGTGGGCCTGAAGCTGGCCACCGGCACCCGCAGCGGCACGCAGGCGCGGCAGCCGTCGCACCAGGGGCGGTAGGTGAACATGCCGCTGCGGCGAAAGCCATTCGCCACCAGGCCCGAGTAGGTGTCGGCATGGATCAGGTGGCTGGGGGTGGCCACCTGCGAGCGCGCCTGCCGGTCGGGCAGGTAGCTGCAGGGGTAGGGCGCCGTTGCATAGAACTGCAACGATCGCAGCGGCAGTTCCTTCGGGTACGTCACGCGGGTCAGCCAGCCTTCGGGGGTGCGGGCGCGGCGGCCGAGGTATCGAACAGCAGCGCCCAGTCGGCCTCATCATAGGTCCAGGCCGCAGGGCCGGGCGCCCCCGAGGCGCGTGCCACGTGCGCCAGGAAGGCGTCGCGCGGCACTTCGCGTGCGCCCAGGCTGGCCAGGTGCCGGGTGTTCTGCTGGCAGTCGATCCAGGAGATGCCATGGCGGCGGCAGGCCGCCACCAGCGCCGCCAGCGCGATCTTGCTGGCGTCGGTGGCGTGCGAGAACATCGACTCGCCAAAGGCCATGCGGCCGATCTGCACCAGGTACAGGCCGCCCACCAGCTGGTCGTCGACCCAGGTCTCGACGCTGTGCACGCGGCCCTGGCGATGCCAGTCGCAATAGGCCTCGAGCATGGCCGGCACGATCCAGGTGCCGTCCTGGCCTTCGCGCGGGGTCTGCGCGCATTCGCCGATGACGCGGCGCAGATCGTGGTCGAAGCGCACATGGCAGCTGGGGCTGCGCAGGAAGCGCCTGATCGTCTTCTTCAGCGAATGTGTCAGGCGGAACTCGGCCACCGGCAGCACCATGCGTGGATCTGGGCTCCACCACAGCACCGGCTGCCCGGGGCTGTACCAGGGGAAGATGCCACCGCGGTAGGCCTCCTCCAGCCGTGTCGGCGTGACGCTGCCGCCGGCGGCCACCAGCCCAGGCGCCTCGGTGCCCGGCCCCAGCGCCAGCGTGGCGGAGGGCAGCGCGTGCGAGTCGTCGATCCAGCGCAGCAGCGACATGGGCTGGCAGCCTGGTGCGCGTGCCGCGGGCAGGCCTCAGCGGCCGCCGAGCTGCTGCCAGAGAAAGGCGTATTCGATGGCCTGCATGCGGGCACGCTGGGCGTTGTCGGCCGCGCCGCCATGCCCGCCTTCGATGTTCTCCCAGTAGCGCACACGGTGGCCTTGCTCGAGCATGCGCGCCGCCATCTTGCGGGCATGGCCCGGGTGCACGCGGTCGTCGCGCGTGCTGGTGACGAACAGCACCGGCGGCAGCTTCTGGCCGGCCTTCACGTTCTGGTACGGGCTGTACTGCGAGATGAAGGCCCATTGCTCGGGCTTGTCGGGGTCGCCGTACTCGGCCATCCAGCTGGCGCCGGCCAGCAGCTGGTGGTAGCGCCGCATGTCCAGCAGCGGCACCTGGCAGACCACGGCGCCGAAAAGCTCGGGCCGCTGCAGCATCACCGCGCCCACCAGCAGCCCGCCGTTGCTGCCGCCTTCGATGCCCAGGTGCGCCGGGCTCGTGACCTTGTCCTTGATCAGCGCCTCGGCCACGGCGGCGAAGTCGTCGTAGCTCTTCTGCTTGTTGGCCAGGATGGCGGCCTGGTGCCAGCCCGGGCCGAACTCGCCTCCACCACGGATGTTGGCGACGACGTAGACGCCGCCCTGCGTCGTCCAGGCGCGGCCGATGCTGCCGCTGTACCAGGGGGTCAGCGGCACTTCGAAACCGCCGTAGCCGTAAAGCAGCGTCGGGTTCGTGCCGTCGGCTTTGGTCCCCTTGGGCCAGACCACGAAGTAGGGCACGCGGGTGCCGTCCTTGCTGGTGGCGAAGCGCTGCTCCACGCGCATGCCGCTGGCGTCGAAGAAGCTGGGGCGCGACTTCAGGCGCTCGCGCTCGTCAGAGCCGGTGCGGCCGAGCCACAGCGTGTCGGGCTGCAGGAAGTCGGCGCTGTTGAGCAGGTAGTGTTCGGCGAGTTCGTCGGTGGGCAGCAGCGGGTCGTGCAGCGGCGCCACCGACAGTTTGCCGGGGTAGGGCGCCTGCACCTCGCGCCGCTGCCAGCTGCCGGCGGCCGTGGTGGGAGGCAGCCATTCCTCGAGCCGGCTGGCGACGTTGTCGAGCACGTTGATGAGGAGCCGGCTGCGCGTGGTGCTCATGGCCTCGAGCGAGCGCGTGGCGGTGGGCGTGAACAGGGCCGTCCAGCGCGCACGGCCCTGCAGCAGCGCGGCGGCATCGGCCACCAGCAGCGAGCCGCGCACGAAGCGCTGGCCGTCCACGGCCCAGTCGCTGCGCAGCTCCAGCAGCGCGTGCTGGCGCCACAGGTTCAGGCTGGCGTCGAGCGGCTTGGCCAGCGGCACGAGCTTGTCGCCCTGCAGCAGCGCCATCTCGGAGCTGTAGAAGTCGGGCGCGCGGAGGAACACCGTGCGCTCGAAGCCCGGCGTGGCGTCGACGCTGACACCGGCGTAGACGTCTTCGGCACGGCCTTCGAAGACCGTCTTCGCCTCCGCCAGCGGCGTGCCGCGCTTCCAGCGCTTGACGATGCGCGGGTAGCCGCTGCGGGTGAGCGAGCCGGGCCCGAAATCGGTGCCCACCCACACCGTGTCGGCATCGGCCCAATCGACGCTCGCCTTGGCCTCAGCCAGCGCGAAGCCCCCCGCGGCCGGCGCGATGAAGGCCTTGGCGACGAGGTCGAACTCGCGCGTGACGGTGGCGTCGGCGCCGCCCCGCGACAGCTGCACCAGGCAGCGCCGGTAGGCCGGCCCGTGGCAGGTGGCACCGCCCCAGACCCAGTTTTCGCCCTCGGCCTTGCCCAGCGCGTCGAGGTCGAGCACGGTTTCCCAGGCTGGGCTGGCCTTGCGGTACTCGGCAAGCGTGGTGCGCCGCCACAGGCCGCGCGGGTTGGCCGCGTCGCGCCAGAGGTTGTAGAGGTGAGCGCCAATGCGGCGCACGGCGGGGATCTGGTCGCGCGAGTCGAGCACCTCGCGGATGGCG
>JBIJAP010000427.1:0-3347 GCA_044345715.1 Rubrivivax sp. | reverse complement strand
GTGATGAGCCCGTGGCGGTTGGCCAGGGCCGGCAGCAGGTGGCACTCGATGTCGCCGCGACGGGCGAGCAGGATGGGGTCGGGCATCGCGAAGCTCCAGTGCGGCGCGCGTGCCGCGTGACGGCGCGCAGTCTAGGGCAGGGCAGCCCGTAGCTTCCCCAGGCTTACTCCGCACCAGGCCTGGTCTTCGGGGGCCAGGCGGGCAAAGGCGGCCTCGACTCGCGACGAGGCTCCGGCGTGGGCTGCCCGGGCGCCTGCGGCGGCTTCGACGAGACCCAGCGCGTGCCAGCCGAAGAAGGCCTCGAGTGCGACGTCGTCATGGGTGGCAACAAGGGCCAGGCAGGCCTCTGCGTGCCCGCGGGCCTTGGGCAGATCGCCAGCGGCCAGCGCGCACATCGCCAGCCGATGCTGCGCCCGCTCCTCGTGCAGCCAGGTGCCGGCGCGGCGCCAGAACACCAGGCCCAGCTCGGCGGCCTGCAGCATCAGCGCCTGCGTGGCGGTGTCGCGGGTGGGCAGCTCTTCCAGCGCCGCGGCGATGTTGTTGCCGGCCACGGCCAGCGCGCGCACGGCCGGGTGGCTGTCGGGCAGATCGGCGGCCTGCGCGGCGGCGGCGGCCTCGGCCAGCACGGCGCCGGCACGCGGGGCATCGCGCTCGGCCAGGTTCGATGCCGCCAGCGCGCGCACCCGCACCGCCTCGGGCTCGGCCAGGTTCGCGGTGGCCTGTGTGTCGCCGCCGGTCAGCGCCAGGCTGCGGTCGAACAGCGCCGCGCTGGCCCGGGCAGCGTCGCCGGCGGCGGCGTGGCCGGCCAGCCGGGCCAGCAGGGCGCGGCCTTCGGCCAAATGCTCGGGTTGGCCGAGGTGCGCGCCGGCCACATGGTGGGCCAGGCGCAGCAGGCCGTCGACGGCGGCGTCGTCGGTGGCCAGGGCGGCGCCGGTGGTGGCGGTATCGGCCAGCACGCCGGCGGGGTCGTCGGGGTGGCGGTTCCAGGCGTCGTCGATCCAACGGTCGTAGTCCATGATCGGCACTCCCTCCTCGTGGCCGGCAGACTAGCGGTGCTCTGGGCCGGGCGCCAGCCCCGCCCCCCGTAAAATGCCTGCCCCGACACCCGACGAACAGAAGCACCCTCATGGCCGGTCATTCCAAGTGGGCCAACATCCAGCACCGCAAGGGCCGGCAGGATGAAAAGCGCGGCAAGGCCTGGACGCGCGTGATCCGCGAGATCATGGTCGCGGCCCGCCTGGGCGGCGGCGACCCGACGGCCAACCCGCGCCTGCGGCTGGCCATCGAAAAAGCCAAGGCGGTGAACCTGCCGGTCGACACCGTCAAGCGCAACATCGACAAGGCCACCGGCAACCTCGAAGGCGTGAGCTACGAGGAAATCCGCTACGAGGGCTACGGCATCGGCGGCGCCGCCATCATCGTGGACTGCATGACCGACAACCGCGTGCGCACCGTGGCCGAGGTGCGGCATGCCTTTAGCAAGTACGGCGGCAACATGGGCACCGAGGGCTCGGTGGCCTTCCAGTTCAAGCACTGCGGGCAGCTGGTGTTTGCACCCGGCACGAGCGAAGACAAGGTCATGGAAGTGGCGCTGGAAGCCGGCGCCGAAGACGTGATCACCGACGACGACGGCGCCATCGAGGTGCTCTCGGCCCCGGCCGACTTCGAAGCCGTGAAGGCCGCGCTGGAGGCCGCCGGCCTGAAGCCCGAGGTGGCCGAGGTCACGTGGCGTGCCGAGAACCCGGTGGACGTGGCTGGCGAAGACGCCGTCCGCATGCAGAAGCTGCTAGACGTGATCGAAGATCTGGACGACGTGCAAGACGTCTTCCACAACGCCGTCCTCGCAGAATGAAGGTTCTTGTGGTCGGCAGTGGCGGGCGCGAACACGCGCTGGCCTGGAAGCTGGCACAGGGCGCCCGTGTGCAGACCGTGTTCGTGGCCCCCGGCAACGGCGGCACCGCGGCCGACCCGGTGCTGAAGAACGTGCCCTTCAATGGCGTGACCGACATCGCCGAGCTGGCCGACTTTGCCGAGGCCGAGAAGGTGGCGCTCACCGTGGTGGGCCCCGAGGCGCCGCTGGCCGCCGGCATCGTCGACCAGTTCCGCGCCCGCGGCCTGCGCGTCTTTGGCCCTACGCAGGCGGCGGCGCAACTCGAAAGCTCCAAGAGATTCGCCAAGGACTTCATGCAGCGCCACGGCATCCCGACCGCGCTGTACGCCACCTTCACCGACGCCGCCGCGCACGCGCACGTGGCCAAGCACGGCGCGCCCATCGTCATCAAGGCCGACGGCCTGGCGGCGGGCAAGGGCGTGGTCGTGGCGATGAGCGACGACGAAGCCCACGCCGCCATCGACCACATGCTCACCACCGTGGGCGAGCGCGTGGTGATCGAGGAGTTCATGGCCGGCGAGGAGGCCAGCTTCATCGTCGTCTCCGACGGCCGCGACGTCGTGGCGCTGGCCACCAGCCAGGACCACAAGCGCGTGGGCGAGGGCGACACCGGCCCTAACACCGGCGGCATGGGCGCCTATTCGCCGGCGCCGGTGGTGACGCCCGACGTGCATGCCCGCGTGATGCGCGAGATCGTGCAGCCCACCATCGCCGGCATGGCGCGCGACGGCCACCCGTTCACCGGCTTCCTGTACGCCGGGTTGATGATCGACGCACAAGGCCGCCCGCGCACGGTGGAGTTCAACGCGCGCCTGGGCGACCCCGAAGCCGAGGTCATCCTGATGCGGCTGAAGAGCGATCTCTTCGATCTGCTGATGGCGGCCACCGACGGGCAACTCGGCGCGGTGGAACTGCAATGGGACCGCCGCGTGGCCTTGGGCGTCGTGGTGGCCGCGCACGGCTACCCGGCAGCGCCGCGCAAGGGCGACGAGATCACGGCGCTGCCGCCTTCCACGCCCGAGCTGCAGGTGTTCCACGCCGGCACCGTGGCCGACGGCGCAGCCCTGCGCAGCAGCGGTGGGCGTGTGCTGTGCGTTACTGCGCTGGGCGACAGCGTGCGCGTGGCGCAGCAGCAGGCGCTGGCCGCTGTGTGCCAGGTGCAGTTGCCGGGCGCACACTGGCGCAACGACATCGGCCACCGCGCCATCAAACACTGAACGGAAACTTCATGGTCGATACCACCGCAGTCCGCGAGTACCTGCTGGGCCTGCAAGGCCGCATCGTGGCCGCCTTCGAAGAAGAAGACGGCACACCCTTTCGCCGCGACGGCTGGCAGCGCCCGGCCGGCGGCAAGCTCGAGGGCGACGGCCTGAGCCAGCTGGTCGAAGAAGGTGGCGTGCTCGAGCGTGGCGGCTGCAACTTCAGCCACGTGAAGGGCTCCGCGCTGCCACCCAGC
>JBIJAP010000051.1:0-12945 GCA_044345715.1 Rubrivivax sp. | reverse complement strand
TCCCAATCGAACAGAGGTCACTTGGTGCGGACGGCTCGCCACATCAGACATCCGGAGCGCCACCGCAGCGAGCGCATCGGCTGGTTGCGCGCGGCGGTGCTCGGCGCCAACGACGGCATCGTGTCGACCGCCAGCCTGGTGCTGGGCGTGGCCGCGGCGGGCGCCGGGCACCAGACGATCCTGTTGACCAGCATCTCCGGCCTGATCGCAGGAGCGATGTCGATGGCAGCCGGCGAGTTCGTCTCCGTTCACTCCCAGGAAGATACCGAGAAGGCCGATCTGGCGCGAGAAGGCGCCGAGCTGAAGCAGGACCCGGCGGGCGAGCAGCGTGAGCTGGCGGGCATCTATGTCAGCCGGGGGCTCGAGCCCGCGTTGGCCGATCAGGTGGCGGCCCGCCTGATGGCCCACGACGCGCTGGGCGCGCATGCGCGTGACGAACTGGGGCTTTCGAGCACGACCGCCGCACGCCCGTTTCAGGCCGCTTGGGCTTCGGCGGTCAGCTTCGCGGTGGGCGCGGCCTTGCCGATTCTGGTGGTGGCCACGGTGGCGCCTGCGCAGCTGATTCTGTGGGTGTCGGTGTCGTCGCTCACCTTCCTCGCCGGCCTGGGTGCCCTCTCGGCGCGGGCCGGCGGCGCCCGGGTCTGGGCCGGCGCCGGGCGCGTGACGTTCTGGGGCGCCTTCGCGATGGCAGTGACCGCAGGCGCCGGGGCGCTGTTTGGTGCGGTGGTCTGAAAGGTTCAGCGGGGCGGGCGGATGCAGCCGCCAGGCTCGCCTGCAAAAACCCGTGGCCCGCAGGGCTGCCCGCGGCAGAGCACACTGGCGGCGCTTCTGTTGCACCGACATGCCGCTGCTCAACACCCTGCGCCAGGGCCGCCGTTTATGGGGCGGCCTGCTGCTGGGCGTGATGCTGGCCCTGCTGCCCTTGCGCGGCTGGGCCGAGGCCACGATGCACCTGCCGGCACCGGCAGCACAGTCCGCCGCCGACGAGGCGCCGATGCCGCCTTGCCACGCCGCGATGGCGCAGCACGAAGGCGCCACGCCCGACGAGTCCACCAGCGGCTGCTCCTTGTGCTCGCTGTGCCACGGCACGGCCCTGTGCCTGGGCGAAGCCGGCATCACTCACGAGGCGGCTGCTTCCACCGCGCCGGCGGCCGCGCCCCAGGGCCACGGCCCGCCCGCACTGCCGCTGCCTGAGCGCCCACCCCGGGCCTGACGACGCACTTCGGCCGCCGACGGCGGGGCATGCCCCCGCGTCGGCGTGATCTGTTATTGCCTTCGTCAGGAACCCGATGAATCGACTCCTTCCCCGGGTGCCGTCAGGCCCCGGCCTGCCGGCACTGCTGGCCGCCGCTGCGCTGGCCCTGCACGGCACCGCCGCTGCGCTGCCGATGGGCCACTACGAGAGCTGGATGCTGATGCTGGACAGCACGCCGTCCACGCGCAGCCTGGGCCTGAACTACGCGGTGGCGCAGACCTGGGCCCCCGGCGCCGTGCTGCGCCGCTGGGACGAGCCTGCCGCCCACGGCGCCAGCGTGTTGCGCGAAAGCGCGGGTCTGAGCCTCACGCACCGCCTGCACCGCTGGAACCTGCCGCATGCGCAGGCCAACCTGTGGCTGCTGGGCGATGCCGGGCAGGTGCGCCGTGCCGGTGGCCACGGCCGGACACCCGGCGACAGCGGCTATGGCGCCGTGGCGTTCATGGCCGACTACGAAACCACACGCGTCTATTTCGGCGGCGGCCTCAAGGCGCTGCGCGGCGAGGACAGCATGCGCCACGACGTGGCTCGTTTTCGCACCGGCTTCTCGTTCTGGGAGGCCGAGTACGAAGGCATCCAGCCCTGGCTGCTGATCGAGGCCGAGCGCACGCGCTACAGCCCGGGCTCGATGCAGGAAGGCAGCCTGCTGACGCCGATGCTGCGCTTCATCCACCGCCGCTGGTTCGTCGAGATCGGCGTCAACCGAGACGGCGGCATGTTCAACCTGATGCTCAATCACTGAACCCGTTTCCCACTGAACCTGTTCTCAACCCCAAGGAGATCCCCATGAAGAAGATCCTCACCGCGCTCGCCCTTTGCGCCGCCAGCCTGGCCGCGCTGGCCCAGACCCCCGCGCCGCCTGCAGCCGCCGATGCCGGCACCGTCAAGTTCGCGGTCAACGGCATGGTCTGCGCGTTCTGCGCGCAGGGCATCGAGAAGCGCCTGACCAAGATGAGCGAGACCGGGCCGCTGTACATCAACCTGGCGCAGAAGGTCGTGGCCGTGCAACCCAAGCCGGGCAAGAGCATCGACGTCGCCAAGGTCAAGGCCGAGATCATCGAGGCTGGCTACGAAGTCACGGCTGCGCAGCCGGTGCCGCAGACGGTGGCGGCGATCCGCGCCGAGATGAAGTCCAAGTGACGAGCCCGTCGAGAGCAGGCCGCCTATCGCCGCTCAAGGACGCCAGCGACGGGCGCGCCGAGTTGCGGCAGTCGGCGCTCTCGGCCTGGCTGTCGCTGCTGGCGAGCTCCGGCACGCTGGTGTGCTGCGCGTTGCCGGCGCTGCTGGTGATGCTGGGCGCCGGCGCGGCGCTGTCGGGGCTGGTGGCGGCGGTGCCGCCGATCGTGTGGCTCAGCGAGCACAAGGGCTGGATGTTCGGCACCGCCAGCGTGCTGATGCTGGCCGGGGGCGTGCTGCAGTGGCGCAATCGCACGGCGCCTTGCCCGCTGGACCCGCAGCTGCGCGCGGCCTGCCTGCGCACGCGGCGCTGGTCGCTGGTGGTCTATGCGGTCTCGCTGTTGCTGCTGGCCATCGGCGCGGCTTTTGCGTTCGTGTTGCCGGCGCTGATGGGCAGCGGCGCGGACTGACCCGGCGGGCGGCCAGGCCGCGGTCGCACTACCATGCCAGCCCGCAAACCGGCAGGTGCGTCAAGCGCCGATCCGCAGTTCCGCTCCGTGAATCCCGCCACGACATCCAACCCCTGGCGCCTGTCCGTCGCTCCGATGATGGACTGGACCGATCGGCACTGCCGTGCCCTGCACCGCCTCGTCACGCGCCACACGCTGCTGTACACCGAGATGGTGACCACCGGCGCCTTGCTGCATGGCGATGTGCCACGCCATCTTGATTTTAGCGAGACCGAGCACCCGGTGGCGCTGCAGCTCGGTGGCAGCGAGCCTGCCGACCTGGCGGCCTGTGCCCGTCTGGCCGAGCGTTGGGGCTACGACGAGATCAACCTCAACTGCGGCTGCCCGAGCGAGCGCGTGCAGCGCGGCGCATTCGGTGCCTGCCTGATGGCCGAGCCCACCTTGGTTGCCGACTGCGTGGCCGCCATGCGTGCCGTGACCGCGCTGCCCGTGACAGTGAAGCACCGCATCGGCATCGACCGCGTCGAGAGCTACGACTTCGTGCGCGACTTCGTCGGCACCGTGCACCAGCGCGGCGGTTGCACGGTGTTCATCGTGCACGCGCGCAACGCCTGGCTGCAGGGCCTGAGCCCGAAGGAAAACCGCGAGATCCCGCCGCTGCGGCATGAGCTCGTGCACCGGCTGAAGAGTGATCTCCCGGCGCTCACCATCGCCGTCAACGGCGGCATCACCAGCGACGAGGCCATCGCGGAGCAACTGGCCCACGTCGATGGCGTGATGGTGGGCCGCCACGCCTACCACGAGCCCTGGGCCATGGCCGCCTGGGACACGCGCTTCCTGGGTGCTTCCGCGCCCGCAGCCACCGGGCGCGAGGCCGTGGAGGAGGGCTTCGTCAACTACATGGAAGCGCTGACCACGCAGGGCACGCCGTGGTCGCACGCCAGCCGCCACCTGCTGGGCCTGTACAACGGCCAGCCGGGCGCGCGGCGCTGGCGGCAGGTGTGGTCCGACCACCGGCTGAAGAGCGAGCGGCCGACGCGCGTGATGCAGCTGGCGCGCGCGGCCATGGCGCAGGGCGCGAAGGCCTCGGTGCCGCTGGCCTAACATCGCCGGCATGACGCAAAGCACTTCGCCCACACCCGTCCTCGGCATCATCGGCGGCAGCGGCCTGTACGACCTGCCGGGCCTCGTCGACACGCGCTGGGTCGAGGTCGACACGCCCTGGGGCGCGCCCTCTGACGCCATCTTCCGCGGCCGGCTCGACACCAGCGCCGGCAGCGCCGAGCTGGCCTTCCTGCCGCGCCACGGCCGCGGCCACCGCATCCCGCCGTCTGAAGTGAATTACCGCGCCAACATCGCAGCGCTCAAGAGCCTGGGCGTGACGGACATCCTGTCGCTGTCGGCCGTGGGCGGGCTGCGGGCCGATCTGCCGCCGGGCACCTTTGTCATCGTCGACCAGTTCATCGACCGCACCACGCTGCGCGCCGGCAGCTTCTTCGGCCGCGGGTTGGTGGCACATGTGTCGATGGCCGATCCGGTGTGCCCGCGGCTGGGAGACCATGTCGAGCGGGCGCTGCAGCAGCAAGGTGTTCCGCACGCCCGCGGCGGCACTTATCTGTGCATCGAAGGCCCGCAGTTCAGCACCAAGGCCGAGAGCGCGATGTACCGCTCCTGGAACGCGAGCGTCATCGGCATGACCAACCTGCCCGAGGCCAAGCTCGCGCGCGAGGCCGAGATCTGCTACGCCAGCGTCGGCATGGTGACGGATTTCGACTGCTGGCACCCGGGCCACGACGCGGTGACGGTGGACGCCGTGATCCAGGTGCTGCTAGCCAACGCCGGCGCGGCGCGCGCGCTGGTGGCGGGCCTGGCGCACACCATCACGCACGACCCCGACGCCGCCGCCTGCCCCTGCCGCACGGCGCTGCAGCACGCGCTGATCACCGCGCCTGAGGCGCGCGATCCGGCCATGGTGCACAAGCTGGCCGGCATCGCCGGCCGCGTGCTGCAGCCGGCCGGGTGAGGCGGCCATGAAGGTGGCGGGTGAGTGGCTGCGGCCGCTGCGTGTGGCGGCGGCGGGCGATGCCGTGGTGGTGATCGACCAGCGGCTGCTGCCGCATCGGCTGGCCTTTGAGACACTGGCCACGCCGCAGGCCGTGCACCACGCCATCCGCGAGATGGTGGTGCGCGGCGCGCCGCTGATCGGCGCCACCGCGGCATATGGCCTGGCGCTGGCGCTGAAGGCCGATGCCAGCGACGTCGCCGTCGACGCACAGGCCGAGTGGCTCAAGGCCGCGCGCCCCACGGCGGTGAACCTGGCCTGGGCGCTGGACCGCATGGTGCGCCACGTGCGCGCAAGGCCGCTGGCCGAGCGCGCGGCGGCGGCCTGGGCGCTGGCCGGCCACATCGCCGAAGAAGACGTGGACGTCAACCGGCGCATTGGCGAGCACGGCCTGCCGCTGTTGCGCGAGCTCGCGGCGCGCCACGGCGTCGGTTCCGGCCGGCCGCTGAACGTGCTGACGCATTGCAACGCTGGCTGGCTGGCCACGGTCGACTGGGGCACCGCCACTTCGCCCATCTACCAGGCCCATGAAGCCGGCCTGCCGCTGCACGTGTGGGTGGACGAGACGCGCCCGCGCAACCAGGGCGCCAGCCTCACGGCCTGGGAGCTGGGCCAGGCCGGCGTGCCGCACACGCTGATCGCCGACAACGCCGGGGGCCATCTGATGCAGCACGGGCAGGTCGACCTCGTCATCGTCGGCTGCGACCGCGTCACGGCGCGTGGCGACGCCTGCAACAAGATCGGCACCTACCTGAAGGCGCTGGCCGCGTTCGACAACGGCGTGCCGTTCTTCGTGGCCATGCCCACTTCCACGCTCGATCTGGCGGTGTCTGATGGCCTGGCCGAGATCCCCATCGAAGAGCGCCGCAGCCGCGAAGTCACGCACCTGGCAGGGCTGGCCGACAGCGGCCAGGTGATCGAGGTCGCCATCGCGCCCGCCGGCACACCCGCGGCCAACCCGGCCTTCGACGTGACGCCTGCGCGGCTGGTGACGGCGCTCATCACCGAGCGCGGGGTGGTGGCCGCCGAAGAGCGCGCCTTGCGTGCGCTGATGGCGCAGACCCCGTGAACGCCACCGACGACGAGCGCCGCGCCGAGCTGGTGGCCACCGTGCGCCGGCTCGACGCCCGCGGCCTGAACCGCGGCAGCACCGGCAATGCCAGCGTGCGCTGCGCCGCAGGGCAGGGCGTGTGGATCACGCCGACCGGCATGGGCCCCGAGGTCGAACCGGCTGACCTGGTGTGGCTGGCGCTCGACGGCTCTGAGGCGCGCGGCCGCTGGCAGCCCAGCAGCGAGTGGCACTTCCACCTGGCGGCGCACCGTGCGCGCCCCGCCCGCGAAGCGGTTCTGCACACCCACAGCCCGCACGCCACGGCACTGGCCTGCTTGCGGCGCGAGCTGCCGAGCTTTCACTACATGGTGGCCATTGCGGGTGGCAACTGCGTGCCGTTGGTGGCTTACCACCTGTTCGGCACCGAAGCCTTGTCGCAGGGCGTGCGCGAGGCGATGGCCGAGATGGACGCCTGCCTGCTGGCCAACCACGGCCTCATCGCCGCGGGCGAGAGCCTGGCCAAGGCCGAGAAGGTGCTGGCCGAGATCGAGGCGCTGTGCGGCATCTACCTGCAGGCCTTGTCGGTGGGCGAACCAGCCTTGCTGACGGCGGCCGAGATGGCCGCCGTGCACGAGCGCTTCAGGGGTTACGGGCGCGCGAGCCGCGCGCCCTGAATTCCGCCGAGCCCCCTGCTGCATGGATGGCGCCAACTGTGCGCGCTGCCGGTGCCGGGTGCTTGAGCAAGGCGCGCAGCAGCCCGGCGGGGCGTGTCAGATCACGCCAGCTTGAACACCGCTACCGTCCGCACCATCTGCTGCGACTGTTGACGCAGGCTTTCGGCAGCGGCGGCGCTCTGTTCCACCAGCGCGGCGTTCTGCTGCGTGGCCTGGTCCATTTGCGTGACGGCATGGCCCACCTGAGCCACCCCCTCGCTCTGCTCGGTGCTGGCGGAGCTGATCTCGCCCACGATGTCGGTGACGCGGCGGATGCTGGCCACGATCTCGTCCATGGTCTTGCCGGTCTGGTCGACGAGTTGGCTGCCCTTTTCGACACGCTCGACGCTGGCGCCGATGAGGCCCTTGATCTCGCGGGCTGCGCTGGCCGAGCGCTGCGCCAGGCTGCGCACCTCGCTGGCCACCACCGCGAAACCGCGGCCTTGTTCGCCGGCGCGCGCGGCCTCGACCGCCGCATTGAGCGCCAGGATGTTGGTCTGGAAGGCGATGCCGTCGATGACGCCGATGATGTCCGCGATCTTGCGGCTGCTGTCGTTGATCTCGCGCATCGTCGCCACCACCTCCTGCACCATCTCGCCGCCTTTGGCGGCCACGGTGCTGGAGTTCACGGCCAGCTGGTTGGCCTGGCGCGCGTTGTCTGCGTTCTGGCGCACGGTGGCGCCAAGCTCTTCCATCGAGGAGGCGGTCTGCTGCAGACTGCTGGCCTGCTGCTCGGTGCGGCTGGACAGGTCGGTGTTGCCGCTGGCGATCTGTGCGCTGGCTGTGGCCACGCTCTCGGCGTTCTCGCGCACGGCCTTCACGGTGGAGGCCAGCTGGTCGGCCATGCGGCCCAGCGAGGCCATGACGCTGCTGGTGTCGCCGGCGCGTACCGGCACGCGCTGCAACAGGTTGCCTTCGCTTACGGCGTCGGCCACGCGCTTGAGCTCATCGGGCTCGCCGCCCAGCCGCCGCATCACGGCCACCACGTAACCGGAAAAGGCCACCAGGCCGGCTGACACCAGCAGCACGATGCCCAGCACCAGGTTGCGCGCGAACAAGGCTTCGGTGCTGATGCCATTCACCTCGGCGGTCAGGCGTTCGCCCTGGCGCTCGCGTTCGGCCCTCAGCGGATCGAGCAAGCGGTTGCGTGCGGCGATGGTGTTTTCCACCAGATACGCGAAGGCTTCGTCCTTGCGGCCCTCCTGGACGAGCTTGAGGTTCTCGCCGCCGACGCGCCAGAACTCGGCCGCCAACGCGGGCAGCGGCTTGAAGGCCTCTCTGCCTTCATGTGTCGTCATGGCCTGTCCGAACTCGGCCATGGTCTTGTCCAGCAGGGCCTTTCGCTGGCCGATGTCGTCCAGGGCTGCTTTCAGTTCTTCCGGGTTGCGCGCCAGGATCGCGTGGCGCACTTGCAGCGAAGTGCGCGTCACGTTGAGCTCGATTTCGGCGATGCGCTGAAGCTGGGGGACTCGGTTGTCCACGACATTCTGGGCCATCTCGGCTTCTTCTGTCAGGAGCATCCAAACAACGACCCCCAGTGCGGCAAGCGTCGCGATGAGCAAACCGCTGAACGCATAGAGGCGCTGGGCCAGCGTGAACGTGGTTGCGTGTGCCATGCAAGTTCTTCCCTTCAGTACTCATCCGCCCGGATTGATCCCCGGGATGTCTCGCACAATTTACGGCTCCAGGCTCCGGTGGATTGACCCCAAAAGCTGCCAATTGCGGCCGCTTTTCCGCGCGCAATGGGGGAGCCGACCGCCGCTTGGCGCCGGGCGGGCAGACATCACACCGCGACGGGTTCGAAGTGCAGCTCGGCCAGGTCCGCCAGCGCCGGCACAGCTGCCAGGCCGAGCGCAGCGCCAGGGGTCATCAGCCCGCCAGGAGCGTGGCCGGGCCACTGCAGCAGCGTGCGCGCGCAAGCCACGATCACGCGGCTGGTGGCGCCGTAGCCGGGGTCGCGGCGGCCGCGGGCATGCAACTGGTGGCGCTGGCCCGAGGCGTCGGTGCCGCTGAAGACGATCTCGTAGCGCCCGGCTTCGCGTTCGGCCGCATTCGGCCCCTCTCCGGGCTTGGGCAACACGAAGTGGCGCACCAGCGCGCGGCCCAAGCCGAAGGCCAGCACCCCGTTCTGCAGCCGCTCTTGCCGCACCAGCCCGCGGGCGCGCAACTCGCCGTCGACCCCGCTGCCACAGGCCATGCGCTCGCCGTAGACGAAGCCGGTGCCCCAGGGGTGGCCCCGCAGCGCGTGCGTGCGGTGCACGTTCTTGGTGTTGATGGGCGCCATCACGAAGGGCGCGCTCCACTGGTCCAGGAAGTCGTCGTAGGTGGCGGCGGCTGGTGCCGGTTGCGGCGGGCCCTTGAAGCCAGGCGTCAACGCAAACGGGTCGAGCATGTCGCGCGCGGCTTGCGCGTCTTTGCCCATCGCGTCCAGCGTGGCCAGCAGGCTGGCCGCGGTGCCGCCCGAGAAGCCGCCCTTCATTACCAGCACGCGCGACTGCACCTCGGCCAGCGGTTGGCCGGTGCGCTGCAAGGCCAGCTGCTGCAGCGCCAGCACGCCCAGGTCGAAGGGCACCGAATCGAAGCCGCACGAGAACACGACCCGCGCACCGCTTGCACGCGCCTGGGCATCGTGGCGGCGGATCATCGCGGCCATCCAGGCGGGCTCGCCGCAGAGGTCGAGGTAATGCGTGCTGGCGGCGATGCAGGCGGCCAGCAGCGGCTCGCCACCCCGCTGGTACGGCCCGACGGTGGTGATGACGGCACGGGTGCGCGCCACCAGGCGCTGCAGCGCGCCGGCATCGGCTGCATCTGCCGCGATGAGCGGATGGTCGGCGTGCAGGCCGAGCTCGTCGCGCAGCGTCTGCAGCCGCGCAAGGCTGCGGCCCGCCAGCGCCCAGCGCAGGCCCTCGCCGCCACCGTGCCGCGCCATCACCTCGGCCACCAGCCGCCCCGTGAAGCCGGTGGCGCCGAAGAGGACCAGGTCGAATTCGCGAGTCGTCATGTCGGTGTCGCGGCCTTGCCGGCCGGCCAGGTGGCCAGCAGCAGCCCCAGCATCGCCAGCGCGAAGGCCGCCACGTGCGCCATGCCGAAACGTTCGCCGAGCACCAGCACGCCCACCAGCGCCGCGCTCACCGGCAACATGACCGTGAACACGCCTGCGCGCGACGATGGCACGTGCTGCAGCCCCTTCATCCACAGCCACACCGTCACCATGCTCGCGGCCACGGCATAGAACACGAGCAAGGCCCAGGTGGGCGGCTGCACGGCGGAAAAATCGAACGACCACGCCTGCCAGATGCCGAAGGGTGTGACGAGCGCCAGCCCCCACAGGTTGATGATCGCGCTGATGCGCCGCGCCGACACCTGACCGGTGAGCCGCTTGCCGATGACGACATAGCTGGCCTCGCACAGCACGGCCGCCAGCAGCAAGGCATAACCCCAAGGTGAGGCCGCCAGGCTCGTGTCGCCACCCCGGGCAAAGGCCAGCAGCGCGATGCCCAGTGCGGCACAGGCGATGGCGGCGGCCACGCGGCCGCTGATGCGTTCACCCAGGAACAGCCACGACATCAGCGCCACCGCGGCCGGGATGGCGGCCATCGTCACGCCCGCGGCCAGCGCCGAGGTGAGCGCCACGCCGTAGAGCATGCAGATGCTGAAGAGGAAGTTGCCGAGGAAGCTTTCCCAGAACAGCAGCACGCGGTCACGCGGGCTCAGGGGCGCGTCGCCCTCGCGGCGACGCACCCAGTGCGCCATCGCCACGGCCGCGATGCCAAAGCGCAGCCAGGCCAGCAGCAGCACCGGGAACACGGCCACCAGCAGCTTCGACAAGCCGACGTAGCTGCCCACCAGCGCCATGCTGGCCGCCAGGCAGGCGTAGGCCCAGGCGGGGGGCTTGGGGTTCACCGGCGGGATCAGAACGCGGTGGCGTAGCGGGCGCGTTCCCAGTCCGACACGTGGGCCCGCCAGGCCAGCGACTCCTCGCGCTTGAGTGCGACGAAGTTCGCCAGCAGCTCGGGGCCCAGGGCGCCGGCCACCACGGCATCGGCCTCGAGCGCGTCGAGCGCCTCGTCGAGGGATGTGGGCAGGCGCGGCAGCTCGGGGTGCGGCGTGTCGTAGAGGTCGTCGGTGCAGGCCGGGCCGGGGTCGAGTCGGCGTTCGATGCCATCGAGCCCGGCGGCGATGAGCGTGGCCACCGCGAGGTAGACGTTGGCCGAGGCATCTGGTACCCGCCACTCGAAGCGCCCGGGCAGCGTGCGCACCGGCGCCGTGCGGTTGTTGGGCCCGTGGGCGATGGCGCCGGGCGACCAGGTGGTGCCGCTGATCGAGGCCGCCGCGCCGAGGCGCTTGTAGCCGTTCACTGTGGGTGCGGCCAGCGCGCACAAGGCGCGCGCGTGCGCCAGCACTCCGCCGATGAAATGCCGGGCCACACCGTCGGCCAGCGAGCCGGGGCCGGCTTCATCGCGCCACAGCGAAACGTGGAAGTGCAGCCCGCTGCCCGGCTGGCCCTCGAAGGGCTTGGGCATCATCGAGAACAACAGGCCGTGCCGTTCGGCCAGCGCCTGCGCGGCCAGCTTGAACAGCATCAGCCGGTCGCAACTGGTCAGCGCATCGGCGTGGCGCCAGTTCAGCTCGTACTGGCCGTGGGCGTCTTCGTGGTCGATCTGCTGCACCTCGAAGCCGCAGGCCTGCAGCGTGTGCTGCAGCTCGTGCAGCAAGGCGATGGGACGTTGCAACGAGGCCAGGTCGTAGCTGGGCTTGGCCAGGCGGTCGGCGTCGTCGGCGGGCACGATGCGGCCCGATGCGTCGCGCTTGAGCAGAAAGAACTCGGGCTCGATGCCGAGCTGCATCGTCAGGCCGGCGGCCTTGAGGCGGGCGAGGGCGCGGTGCAGCACATGGCGCGGGCAGGCCTCGAAGGGCTGGCCGTCGACGTAGCCGCTTCCCACCACGCGCGCCACGCCGGGCAGCCAGGGCAGAGGCTGCGCGGTGGCGGCGTCGCCGCGGGCGTAGTACTCGGAACGAGGGCCGGTGCGCGGCAGGCCCGTGCCCCAGATGGAAGGGCCGGCGAAACCGGCACCGGTGGCCAGCAGTTCGGGCAGTTGGGCCAGCGGCACGAGCTTGCCTTTGGCGGTGCCGTGGATGTCGGCGAACTGGATCAGCAGGCTGTGGATGCCGGCGGCGGCGAGGCGGGCGGACAGGGCTTCGACAGGCTCAGCCCGAACGGAGGGGGGGGTCATGCCGGATCGATTCGGATCCAGGTCGTCTTCAGCTCCGTCACCTTGTCGAAGGCATGCAGGCTCTTGTCGCGGCCGTTGCCGCTTTGCTTGACGCCGCCGAAGGGCACGGTGATGTCGTCTTCGTCGTACTGGTTCACATGCACCGTGCCGGCACGCAGCGCGCGCGCCACGCGGTGGGCGCGGTTGAGGTTGTCGCTCCACACGCTGGCCTGCAGGCCGTAGGCGCTGGCATTGGCGATGGCCACCGCCTCGGCCTCGGTCTTGAAGGTGAGGATGCCCATCACCGGGCCGAAGATCTCTTCGCGCGCGATCGTCATGTGGTTGACGACGCCGTCGAACACCGTGGGCTCGACGTAGTAGCCGCCGCTGTCCTGCCGCACGCGCCGGCCGCCGGCCACCACGCGCGCGCCTTCGGTCTTGCCGGCCTCGATGTAGCGCAGCACGGTGGCCATCTGCGGCTCGTCGACCAGCGCGCCGAGCACGGTGCCGGCGTCCAGCGGGTGCCCCGGCGCGTACTTCGGTGCCTCGGCGGCCACGATCTCGGTGAAGCGCTGCGCGATGCTCTCGTGCACCAGCACGCGTGAGGGCGCGTTGCAGCTCTCGCCCTGGTTGAAGAACAGGCTGGCGGCCACTGTCTGCGCGGCGCGCTCGACATCGGCGAAGTCGTCGAACACGAGGAAGGCGCTCTTGCCGCCGAGCTCGTTGAACACGCGCTTCAGGTTGCTGCGGCCGGCGTACTCGAGCATGCGGCGCCCGGTGCGCGTGCTGCCGGTGAAGCCGAGTGCGTCCACGTCCATGTGGAGCGCCAGCGCCTCGCCGGCCTCGGGGCCGTAGCCGGGCAAGACGTTGAACACGCCCGGCGGCAGGCCGGCCTCGATGGCCAGCTCGGCCAGGCGCATGGCTGTGAGCGGGCTCTTTTCGCTGGGCTTGAGCACCACCGAGTTGCCGGCCGCCAGCGCGGGGCCCAGCTTCCAGGCGGCCATGATCATCGGGTAGTTCCAGGGCACGATGGCGCCCACCACGCCCACGGGCTCGCGCGAGATC
>JBIJAP010000050.1:0-12971 GCA_044345715.1 Rubrivivax sp. | reverse complement strand
CCAGCGGCCGATCTGGCGCTCGAAGTAGTTGCCGGGCTTGCCGTAGTCGGCTAGGCCGGCAGCCGCCACGTCCACCGTGTGCAGCGCCGCCATCACGCGGTTCATCTCGTCGTAGATCGCGCCGCGCTCGGCTGTGTCCATGCCGGGCAGCGCCTGCTCCCAGAGCACGCGGCCCTCGACGAACTCCATGACGTAGAACGCGCGGCCGATGACGGACTCGTCCTCGCACAGCAGCGCCATGGCCGGCACGGGCACGCCGGTGCCGGCCAGTGCCTTCATCACCCGGTACTCGCGCTCGATGGCGTGCGCCGACGGCAGCAGCTTCGCCACCGGCCCCGGCTTGCTGCGCAGGGCCCAGCGGCGCGTGGGTGTGGCCAGCAGGTAGGTGGGGTTGCTCTGGCCGCCCTTGAACTGGGTCACTTCCAGTGGGCCGGCAAAGCCGTCGAGGTGCTGCCGCAGGTGGTGCTCCAGCGCCGCCACGTCGAAGGCGTGGCTGCTGGCCATGGGCCGGGTGCCGGTGTAGCGGTCCATCGTCAGTGAGCTCCAGGCGTCGTCATGCGGGGTTCATCGGTCGGCGGCAGCCAGCAGCTTCTCGCGTGACAGCACCACCAGGCGCGTCGGCTCGACGCGCACGGCGCCATCGCGCTCGAAGCCCTTGAGCTCCTGGTTGACGCGCTGGCGCGAAGCGCCCAGCAGCTGCGCCAGGTCTTCCTGCGCCAGGGCCAGGCCGATGCGCACCTCGGCGCCATCGGGACCGTGCGGCACGCCGTAGCTGCGCGCCAGCAGCAGGATCTGCTTGGCCAGCCGCGCCTGCAGCGGCCGCGTGTTCAGGTCTTCGAAGCTGTCGAACATCAGCCGCAGGCGGCGGCAGTTCAGCCGCAGCAGGGCGTCGTACAGCTCGACGTGGCGCTGCAGCAGCTCGCGGAAGTCGGCCTTGCGCACGGTGAGCAGTGTCGTGGGGCCGTGCACGTCGGCATCGTGCGTGCGCGGCAGGCCGTCGAAGAGTGCAATGTCGCCGAACCAGGTGCCCGGCTCGGCGTAGGTGAGCGTGACCTGCTTGCCCGACAGCGACACCGAGCTGATGCGCACGGCGCCGCGCGCCACGCCGCACCATTCTTCGGCCGGTGTGCCGCGCGTGGCCAGAGGCTCGCCATCGGCCAGGCGCCGCACCAGCGAACGCGCGAGGATGTCTGCCCGCAAGGCAGCCGAAAGCTTGCTGAACCACGCGCCGCTGTCGATGTTGTGTTGTTCTTCGAGTGTAAGGACGGGGGTATTCATGGCTTGTCGTGCACGTGACAGATGTCGACGATGCATTGTCCTCCCCGTAGACGGAGCCCCTCATGAGCATCAGCCCCGACCGCCCGGCCGGCATCCCCGACACCGAATGGAAGCTTCGCTGTGACCTCGCCGCCGCCTACCGGCTGGTGGCGATGTTCGGCTGGGACGACCTCGTCTTCACGCACATCAGCGCGCGTGTCGACAACGCGCACGGCGAGCCCACCGGGGCCTTTCTCATCAACCCCTACGGCTTCATGTTCGAGGAGATCACGGCCTCCAGCCTGGTGAAGGTGAATGCCCACGGCGTGAAGCTCGATGACACGCCGCACGACGTCAACCCGGCCGGTTTCGTCATCCACAGCGCCGTGCACGCGGCGCGGCACGACGCCGGCTGCGTGCTGCATACGCACACGCTCAACGGCGTGGCGGTGTCGGCGCAGAAGCACGGGGTGCTGCCGATCTCGCAGCAGTCGATCTTCGTGCTCTCGTCGCTGGGCTATCACGACTACGAAGGCGTGGCGCTGCGCGACGACGAGAAGCCGCGCCTCGTCGCAGACCTCGGGCACCACACCCACCTGATGCTGCGCAACCACGGGCTGCTCACCGTGGGACGCACGGTGGCCGATGCCTTTTTGGCGATGTACTTGTTCGAGACCGTCTGCAACATCCAGGTGCGGGCGCTTGCCGGTGGCGGCGAGTTGGTCACGATCGCCCCGGACATAGTGGCCACGGCGCGTGAGCAGGCGGCCGCGGTGACCCGGGGCCTGGGCGCGCAGCTGACCTGGCCTGGGCTGCTGCGCCGGCTGGAACGCCGGCATTCAGGCTGGGCCGACTGAGACGCGGCGCGACAGGGCCAAACAAGCGCCTGCTGGCCACGACGACCGGCACGAGAAGCGGGCACTCGCGACTGAGTCCGGGTTGGGTCAGCCACAGTCCTTCTGGTAGAGTGGTTTCTCAGAAAGATCCTGATACAAATCTCACCGCATGCAATTTCGCCGGTCTTCGTTCGCTCTGAGCGCAAGCGGCGCCATGGGCCAGGCGCTGCTGCTGCTGGGCCTGCTTTGGGCCGGCCACGCCACGGCCGCCGGGCTGGGCAGCGGCGATGCCGGGGCCACCCTCGGCCAGCCGCTGAATTTCGGCGTCATGGTGCGCCTCGATGCGGGGGAGACCTTGAGCGCCGAGTGCGTGTCCGCCGAGGTGGCGCTGGGTGACCGCCGCCTGCCGCCGCCGCTGGTGCGCACCTCGATCGAAATGACCAGCGCGCAGACCGCGCGCATCCGCGTGAAGACGCAGGCCAGCATCGACGAACCTGTGGTCGCGGTGCAACTGTCGGTCGGCTGCAGCAACCGCATCTCGCGCAGCTACGTCGTGCTGGCCGATCCACCCGGCATCGCAACCGCACCGGCGGCTGCGCCGGTGCCGTCGTTCGCAGTCGATCAGCCGCCGGTGCCCGCCGCGGCCGCGCCGGCCCCAACGGGTACCGAGGCGGCCCCGCTGGCCGTGGCCGCGCCCACCGCCACCCGGGCACCGCGCGCCCAACCCGTGCTCACGCCCGAGCAGCTGCGCGCCCGCGACGAGCGCCGCGCGCGGCAGCGCGAGCAACGGCTGGCGCGCCAGCAGGCCGCGCGCGAGGCCCGCGCTGCACGGGCCCAGGCCACGGCTGCCGCCACGACCACGGCGCCGCGCCTGAGGCTCGACTTTGTCGATCCCACTCCCCGAGCGGCTGGCAGACCGGCTGGCGAATCCGAGGCGTTGGTGCGTGCAATGGCCGCCGTTGCCGAAGCTACCAGCGCAGCGCGTGCCGCGGCGTCCGCAGCCTCGGCCTCGGCACTGCGCATCGCCGCGCTCGAGCAGGAGGTGGCAACGCTGCGCAGTGAGGCCAAGGCCGGGCAAGATCTGGTCGCGCTGCTGCGTCAGCGTGTCTTCGAAGCCGAGTCCTCCGGCCGCTGGACAACGCCGCTGGTTCTTGCGTCGCTGCTGCTGGGCGCACTGGCCGCCTGGCTGGCGTGGCGACTCGGGCGGGTGCAGGCGCTGCAGCGTTCTCAGTGGCAGCAAGCGGCAGCCGGCATCGCCGCTGGCGGTCCGATCACCTCGGCCACTGCCATGGGTCTGGTGGACAGCGAAGTGCCGCGGGAGCCCACCGCGTTGGCGCCCCCCGTAACGCGCCAGGGCACAGCCCGCGAAGTCAGCAGCACCATCATCCCCAGCACGGCCGTCAATGCCGCTGCCGTGTCGCCTACCGTGGCGTTGCCCAAGCCGGCCGCCTCGCGCAGCCGCGTCAGCCCGGCTTGGCCGCCTCCTGCGCCGCCCGTGGCTTGGCCGCAAGCCGCATCGACCTTTCCGGCGGATCTTTCGCCCGAAACCCTTCCCGGCCTCGGCCCAGACACGCACGTCGGCGAGGCTGCCGTCGCGAGCTTCCGCCCCGAACCAGAGCCCGAAGCGCCGATGCAGCGCACCGAGCCCTACCCAACGGGCGGCCGCCTGGCCGACTCGATGCCGCGCGATGTGTCGATCGAGGAACTGCTCGACCTCGAGCAGCAGGCCGAGTTCTTCGTGGTACTCGGGCAGGACGAGGCCGCGGTCGACCTGCTCGTCGAGCATCTGCGGAGCACCGGTGGTGGCAGCCCGCTGCCGTACCTGAAGCTGCTCGAGATTCATCACCGCCGGGGCGACAACGAGGCCTACGAGCGCATGCGGCAGCGCTTCAACCACCGCTTCAACGCCTACGCGCCCGAGTGGAGTGTGGGCCTGACGAGCGGCCGATCACTCGAAGACTACGAGGGCGTCGTGCCGCGCCTGCAACAGGTGTGGGCGCGTCCGCTCGACGCGATGGCCGAGCTTGAGGCCTTGCTGTTCAGCAAGAGCCGCGGCGAGCTCTTTGATCTGCCGGCCTACCGCGAAGTGCTGTTCCTTTACGCGCTGGCTCGCGACCTGCTGGACCGCTCGTCCGTGGACACCGGCAGCGTGGACCTGTTGCTGCCCATGAACGACGGCATCGGCAATGGCGGCACGGGTGCGGCGCCTTTCCTGGGGCTGGAGCACCGTGCCTTCAGGGACATCTTGCCTCCCGAAGACATGCGCCCGACGGAGCCGCTGGACTTCGTCCAAACAGGCGGCGAGGGCCGCACCAGCATCTTCGACCTGCTCGACGACAAGCCCCGGCCGCCGCGGCAGCCGTAGGCTTGCAGCCCCGCCTCAGAGCCGCGCGAGCCGCTCGAGAGCGCGCTGCAGAGTCTCTTCCTTCTTGGCAAAGCACAGGCGCGCCAGCTTCTGCTCGAAGCAGCCCTCGTAGAACACCGACAGCGGGATCGCCGCCACGCCGATCTCGGTGGTGAGCCAGCGGCAGAAGGCCACCTCGTCGAGATCGCTCACAGCCGAGTAGTCGACGAGCTGGAAGTAGCTGCCTTCGCTGGGCAGCAGCTTCAGGCGCGAGGCCGCCAGGCCGGCGCGGAAGAGATCGCGCTTGCGCTGGTAGAAGGCGGGCAGCCCGCGGTAGGGCGCGGGGTCGGCCAGGTAGCGCGCCAGGCCGTGCTGCACCGGCGTGTTGACAGTGAACACGTTGAACTGGTGCACCTTGCGGAACTCCGACGACAAGGGCGCGGGCGCCGCCACGGTGCCTACCTTCCAGCCGGTGACGTGGAAGGTCTTGCCGAAGCTCGACACCACGAAGGCGCGCGAGGCCAGCGCCGGCACGCTGCTGGCGCTGATGTGCGGCTGGCCGTCGAACACCATGTGCTCGTAGACCTCGTCGCTGATCAGCAGCACCTCGGTGGGCGCCAGCAGCGTGGCCAGCTGCTGCCACTCGCCCTGCGTCCAGACCGTGGCGCTGGGGTTGTGCGGGCTGTTGACGATGATGAGGCGCGTGCGCAGCGACAGGGCCGCGGCGATGTGCGCGAAGTCGGGCCTGAAGCTGCCGGGCGTCAAGGGCACGCGCACGACGCGGCCGCCGGCGAGCTCGATGTTGGGCGCGTAGCTGTCGTAGCACGGCTCGAGCACGATGACCTCGTCGCCCGGGTGCACAACGGCCAGGATGGCTGTCAGGATGGCCTGCGTGGCGCCGGCGGTGATGGTGATCTCGCTGTCGGCGTCGTAGCGGTGGCCGTACAGCGCCTCGATCTTGTCGGCCACGCGTTGGCGCAGCAGCGGCACGCCCGTCATCGGCGGGTACTGGTTCAGGCCCTCGCGCATGGCGCCTTGCACGGCATCGAGCAAGGCCGGGTCGCAGTCGAAGTCGGGGAAGCCCTGGCCCAGGTTCACGGCGCCGTGCTGCGCGGCCAGGGCCGACATCACGGTGAAGATGGTTGTGCCTACCTGTGGCAGGCGGCTGGTCAGGGCGGGGGTGCGGACGGTGAGTGCTTGCATGTCGGGGTTCTACAAGGAGAAGTCGGTGCCGTCGCCCAGCATCGCGCGCTCGATGAGCGCCGGCGACAGCCGCGGCGACAGCATCTCGGCGAACGCCACGACGTAGCGCCGCAGCCAGGCGCCGCGCTTGAAGGCCACGCGGGTGATGTTGCTTCCGATCAGGTGGCCCAGCGGCCGGGCGACGAGGTCGCTGCCGGGGGGCTCGGCCGCCATCGCGCTCTCGGCCACGATGCCGATGCCCAGGCCCAGGCGCACGTAGGTGATGATGACGTCGGAGTCGATGGCCTCCAGAGCCACGCGCGGGCTCAGGTGGGCGCGCGCGAAGGCCTGGTCGATGCGCGTGCGGCCGGTCACGGTGGGGTGGTACAGCACCAGCGGCTCGGCCGCCAGCTGCTCGAGCGTGGGTCGCTCCACGGCGGCCAGCGGGTGGGCCGACGGCACCACGAGCACATGCTGCCACTCGTAGCAGGGCAGCGTCACGAGGCCCTCGTGCGTGGCCAGCGCCTCGGTGGCGATGCCGATCTCGGCGACGTCGTCGAGCAGCATGCGCGCTACCTGCTCGGGCATGCCCTGGTGCAGCTGCACCTGCACCTTGGGGAAGCGCCGCCGCAGCTCGGCCACCGGGCCGGGCAGGAAGTAGCGCGCCTGCGTGTGGGTGGTGGCGATCGACAGCGTGCCGGCGTCCTGCTTGGAGAACTCCTCGCCGATGCGCTTGAGGTTGCTCACCTCGCGCAGGATGACGTCGATGGAGCGCAGCACCTGCAACCCCGGCTCGGTGACACGGCGGATGCGCTTGCCGTGGCGCGCAAAGATCTCGACGCCGAGCTCCTCTTCGAGCTCGATGATGGCCTTGCTGATGCCGGGCTGCGAGGTGTGCAGCGCCTTGGCGGTTTCGGTGAGGTTGAGGTTGCGGCGCACCGCTTCCTGCACGAAGCGGAACTGGTGCAGGTTCATCGGGGGGACTCCGCCGCGGCCTGATTCGCCATCGGTGCGGTCTGGGCCATCTGCGCCAAAGCCGCGTGCGCCATGGCGGCGACGACGCTGTCGATCTCGCCGATGGCCGGCTGCAGCGTCACGCCCAGGCCCGGGTGCGCCTGGCGCAGCTCGTCCAGCAGCAGCGGCAGGTCCTTGCGCACGTGGCCGCCCGCGCCCAGGAACATCGGCAGCACGGTGATGCGGTCGCAGCCGGCGGCGGCCAACTCGGCGCCGGCGGCTGGCAGCCTGGGCGACATGAACTCGAGGAAGGCCAGCCGAACCGGCAGGCCCGGGCGTGCGGCGCGCACGGCCGCGGCCACGGCCTCGAACGGGGCGGCCCAACGCGGATCGCGGGCGCCATGGGCGAAGAGAATGAGGCCAGGGTTCATGAGCGAGGGGTCAGCGGTAACGCACCAGCCACGTGAACGCGGCCATCGACAGCAGCAAGTACAGCGCACTCGGTGCAGCGGCCGCCACCCAGGGCGACCAGCCCTGCAGGTTGCCGACGTGGCCCGAGAGATTGTTCAGCAGCACGAAGCTGATGCCCAGCATGATGCCGCCGAAGACCTTGAGGCTGATGCTGCCGGCCCGCGCGTGCAGGTAGGCAAAGGGCAGGGCCAGCGCCACCATCACCAGGCAGGACAGCGGATACAGCGCCTTGCGCCAGAAGCGGATGCGGTGGCTCTGGCTGGCCTGCTCCTGGTCGGACAAGTGCTCGCTGTAGCGCCATAGCTCCAGCGTCGTCATCGTGCCCACCGGCAGCACGGCGGCCGCCACGACGCGGGCGTCGAGCGTGCTCGGCCAGTCCAGCGTTTGGTGGCGGGTGATCTCCACGGCGGGGCGCGCGCCGTCGCGCGCGGCGGGCCAGCGCGTCAGCTCGGCGTCGGTGAGCGTCCAGGTGCTGTCGGCGCCCACGTGGGCCTGCGGCGCGGCGATGCGCGAGACGAGCGCGCCGTCGCGGTCGAACTCGAAGATGCGCACGCCGAGCAGCGTGCCGCCAGGGCCGGTGCCGGTGACGTTGACCGAGAAGCTGCGCTCGGCGCCGTTGTCCTCGCGGCGCTCCTTCAGCCAGGCGCCGGCGCCACCGATGGACAGGGCGCCCGCGAAGCGCGCCTTCAGCTGCACGCCTTGCTGCTCGGCCGCGGGCGCCACGTAGTCGCCGATCACGAAGGTGGCCATTCCGAACGCCAGGCCGAGCACGGCCAGCAGGCGCAGAGCACGGCCCGGCCCGAGGCCGCCAGTGCGCAGGATGGTGAACTCCGACGACTGGGCCAGACGTGCCAGCGAGTAGATGGTGCCGATCAGCACCGCGATGGGCGCCAGCTCGTACAGGTGCCCAGGCAGTTCGAGCAGCGCCGCGAGCGCGGCGTGCCAGGTGGTGCGTCCGCGCTGGCCGACGCCTTCGAGTTCGTCGACGAAGTCGACGAAGTAGAACAGCGACAGGAAAGCCAGCGCGACGAAGAAGACCGACGCCGCGATGTCGCGGTAGAGCAGCGCACGGACGGTCTTCATCGGCGGACAGTTTCGTGGCTCAGGCGCTGCGGCGCCGTGCCGGTATCGGCCAATGCGTCACGGCGGCGTGATCGCGCCACCACAGCAGCAGCAAGGCCAGGCCGAACACGCCACCGTGCAGCGCCACCAGCGCCGCGCCCAGGCCGAGCCTGCCGCTCGCCACCCAGGCCTGGGTCAGGTTGATGAGGTTGTAGTACACGACGAAGGCGAGCAAAGCGAACAGCAGGTTCCAGTTGCTCGCCCGCCTGGGCTGCGAGGCGGCGAGCGCGATGCCCAGCAGCAGCAGGTTGGCGGCACCCAGCACCAGACCGATGCGCCAGGCCAGCTCGCCCTGGTGGCGCGCCGTCGGGTTGGCCAGCAGATTGGCGGTGCTCACCGTGCGCGGGGCGCGGCTGTCGCTGGCGCGCGCCGCGCGCTCGTCGGCGAGGACGCGGTAGCGCTGGAAGCTGGCCTGCACGCGGTTACCGCTGGCCAGGTCGGCGCTGTTGCGCTGGCCGCGTTCGAGCACCAGGTAGCGGTCGGCACCCTCGGTTTCGAGTCGGCCGGCGCGGGCCGTCGTCACCGACTCGGTCTCGCCGCTGCGCGTGAGGATGAACACGTTGCGGGCGTTCACGCCGTCCAGGCTTTCGCGTTCGACGAAGAACACCCGGCTGCCGTCTGACGAGGTCTGGAAAACCCCGGGCGTGACGCGCGAGAGATCGCCGCGCTGCTGATATCGCTCGCGCAGTTCCAGGCTCGCCCGATTGCCCCAGGGCCAGACGACGAACACCAGCACCGCCACGACCGTGATCACCGGCCAGGCCGTGCGCAGCACCGGGCGCACGAAGCGGCCGATGCCCACGCCGCTGGCGAACCAGATGATCATCTCGCTCTCGCGGTACATGCGCGACAGCGCCACCACCACGGCGACAAAGAGCGACAGCGCCAGCAGCATCGGCAACTGCGCGAGAGTGACATAGCCCAGCAGCAGCACCACATCTTGCGGTGCCACCACACCGCTGGCGGCCTGGCCCACCGAGCGGATCAAGGCATTGGTGAGCACGATGGTCAGGATGACGACCAGCGTGGCGCCGAAGCCCCGGGCCAGTTCCTTGCGCACAGTCGAATCGAATACCATTTGTCGCTTTACCTGACTCGACTCATTATGGACTTCAAGACAGTGGTGGCCGGGGCTCCCGGCGCGGTTGCGGCCGTTGCGGCCGACGCGCTGCTGGTGATCGTGGCTTCGGTGGAAGCCGCGGCGGCACTCGATCAACCGCTCGCCGATGAATTTGCGCGCGCGCTGCGCGACGGCGACATCGACAGCAAGCCCGGCCAGGTGCTGTACGCCCATCGCGTGGCGGGTGTGAAGGCCGCCCGGGTGGCCTATGCATTTGCCGGCGCCGGCACGGCGCGCGCCTTCCGCAAGGCGCTGGCGGCGGGCATCGGTGCCCTCAAGGCCGGCGGCACGAAGTCGCTGGCGGTGGCCGCAGCGGGCTTTGGCGCCCTCGATGCCAGCCACGGCGAGGCCGTGGCCATGGTGGCTGCGGAGGCCACCTATCTGTATCGCCAGACCAAGCCCAGCGCGCCGGCACCGGCCCGCCTGAAGAGCGTGGCCGTGGTCTGCACTGCCAAGGCCGAGGCCACCGCGGTGAGCGAGGGCCTGCGCGTCGGCGAGGCGCTGGCCGAGGGCACGACGCTGACCCGCGAATGGGCCAATCGACCGGGCAACCACTGCACGCCCACGCACCTGGCCACTTTGGCGCTCGGCATGGCCAAGAGCCACGGCCTGAAGGTCGAGGTGCTGGAGCGCAAGGACTGCGAGAAGCTGGGCATGGGCTCCTTCCTGGCCGTCGCACGGGGCTCGGACGAGCCGCTGAAGTTCATCGTCATGCGCTGGATGGGTGGCGCCAAGGCCGACGCGCCGGTGGTGCTGGTCGGCAAGGGCATCACCTTCGACACCGGCGGCATCAGCCTGAAGCCCGCCGCCGAGATGGACGAGATGAAGTTCGACATGGGCGGCGCGGCCAGCGTGCTAGGCACCATGGCGGCGGTGGCGCGGCTGAAGGCCAAGGTCAACCTGGTCGGCATCGTGGCCGCCACCGAGAACATGCCCAGCGGCCGTGCCGTGAAACCCGGTGACGTCGTCACCAGCATGAGCGGCCAGACCGTCGAGATCCTGAACACCGACGCCGAGGGCCGCCTGATCCTCTGCGACGCACTCACCTACGCCGAGCGCTTCAAGCCGGCCGTGGTGGTCGACATCGCCACGCTCACGGGCGCTTGCGTCATTGCGCTGGGCCACCACCGCAGCGGCCTGTTCAGCAGCGACGACGCGCTGGCCGCCGAGCTGCAGGCCGCGGGCGACACGGCCTTCGATCCGGCCTGGCGCATGCCGCTCGACGATGAGTACGACGAGACGCTGAAGAGCCACTTCGCCGACATGGGCAACGTCGGTTCGCGTGCCGGTGGCGCGGTGACGGCGGCGATGTTCCTGAAGCGCTTCACCTCGAAGCTGCGCTGGGCGCACCTCGACATCGCCGGCACCGCCTGGAAGAGCGGCGCCGCCAAGGGCGCCACGGGCAGGCCCGTGCCGCTGCTGACGCATTTCGTGCTCGGCCGCGCGCGCTGAAGCGGCGCAGGGCGGCGTCGTGGAGGTCGAGTTCCACACCGGCCTGGCCGAGCCGCTGGACCACGCGGCTCGGCTGCTGCGCAAGGCTGTGCGCCTGGGCGAGCGCGTCTGCGTGGCGACGCCGCAATTCGAGGCGTTTTCACGCCGCCTCTGGGCCGAGCCTGAACGCGAGTTCTTTGCCCATGCGCGGCCCGGGGCCACGCGGGCGGCCTGGCAGCGCAGCCCGGTATGGTTGTTGCCGGCCTTCGAGTGGCCTCTCGACGCCACCGACTGGCCCGCGGTGTGGGTCAACATCGGGTCAGATGCGGCACCCGAGGGCGCCCGCTGCAGCCGATTGCTCGAGTTGGTGGCCGCCGGCCCCGATGAGTCGAGGGCCGGGCGCGAGCGCTGGCGGGCCTATGCGGCCCGGGGCTGGCGCCCTGAGAAACGCTACGACGGCTCGCAGCCGGCGCGGCCTTTGCACGGCGATGCGGCCGGCTGAGTTGCGTGGCCGCGACGGCGCTGCTTAGCGCTAGTCCGGATGGTTTTCAAGTCGCCGTGCCTACAATGCACGGCTTTGTCGCCCCTCAGGAGGAACCTTTGATGAACTTCAAGCTTGTTGCCGCTTCGGCCATGGCTGTCGCGCTGCTTGCCGCCTGCGGCAAGAAGGAAGAGGCGCCCGCGCCTGCTGCTGCTCCGGCTGCCCCAGTCGCCGCACCGGCCCCGACCACGATCAAGATCGGTCACGTCGGCCCCACCAGCGGCACCATCGCCCACCTGGGCAAGGACAACGAGAACGGCGCCCGCATGGCGATCGAGGAACTCAACGCCAAGGGTCTGATGATCCAGGGCGTGAAGGTCACCTTCGAACTGCTCGCCGAAGACGACGCCGCCGACCCGAAGCAGGGCACGGCTGCCGCGCAGAAGCTGGTCGACGCCAAGGTTCACGGGGTCATCGGCCACCTGAACAGCGGCACGACGATCCCTGCGTCGAAGCTGTACAGCGATGCCGGCATCCCGCAGATCAGCCCCTCGGCCACGAACCCCAAGTACACCCGCCAGGGTTACGCCACGGCTTTCCGCGTGGTGGCTGACGACGTGCACCTGGGTGGCACGCTGGGCAAGTACGCCGTCACCGAACTGAAGGGCAAGAGCATTGCCGTCATCGACGACCGCACGGCCTACGGCCAGGGCGTTGCCGACGAGTTCGAGAAGGGCGTCACCGCTGCAGGCGGTGCGATCGTGGGCCGCGAGTTCACGAACGACAAGGCCACCGACTTCACCGGCATCCTGACCAGCCTGAAGGCCAAGAAGCCGGACATCGTGTTCTTCGGCGGCATGGACGCCGTGGCCGGCCCGATGATGCGCCAGATGAAGCAGCTGGGCATCAAGGCCAAGTTCATGGGTGGCGACGGCATCTGCTCGGGCGAACTGCCCAAGCTGGCCGCCGGCTCGATGAGCGACAGCCAGGTCGTCTGCGCCGAAGCAGGTGGCGTGGGTGAAGACGGCAAGCCGGCGCTGGACAAGTTCAACGCCGACTTCAAGGCGAAGTTCAACGCCGACGTGCAGATCTACGCTCCCTACGTGTACGACGCCGTCATGACCATGGTGGCTGCCATGCAGAAGGCCGACTCGGCCGACCCGGCCAAGTACCTGCCGGTGCTCAAGACGATCGAGCACAAGGGCGTGACCGGCACCATCGCCTTCGACGAAAAGGGCGACATCAAGAACGGCGCGCTGACGCTCTACACCTACAAGGGTGGCAAGAAGCAGTCGCTGGGCATCGTGCGCTGATCTTCCAAGCGCCAAGCTGCGAGTCGAGGGCTCCCTGCGGGGAGCCCTTTTTCATGGCCGTTTCAGGTTGACGGCCGCGGTCCAAAGAAAAACCCGCCGGGACCAAAGTCCGGGCGGGTTCTTGTTGAAGCGACAGCCTGGGCGGCTTACTTCAGCTTCACTTCCTTGTAGAGCACGTGCTTGCGTGCCTTGGGGTCGAACTTCAGGAATTCGAGCTTTTCGGGCGTCGTCTTCTTGTTCTTGCTCGTGGTGTAGAAGTGGCCGGTGCCCGCCGTGGACTCCAGCTTGATCTTCTCGCGTCCGCCTTTGCTGGCCATGATGCGCTCCTAGTCGGGTCAGGCTTCGCCGCGCTGGCGCAGATCGGCCAGGACGACATCGATACCCTTCTTGTCGATCAGACGAAGGGCGGCATTCGTGACGCGCAGGCGCACGAAGCGGTTTTCACTCTCGACCCAGAAAC
>JBIJAP010000049.1:0-13008 GCA_044345715.1 Rubrivivax sp. | reverse complement strand
TGAACTTCGGCATGTGGCGTGCCGTGTGCTCGATGATGTCCGCCACGATCCGCATCGAAGGCTCGGGCGGATAGATGTACGTGTTGCGGACCATGAACTCCTTGAGGATGTCGTTCTGGATGGTGCCGCTCAACTGCTCGGGCTTGACGCCCTGCTCCTCGGCCGCCACCACGTAGCCGGCCAGCACCGGCAGCACGGCGCCGTTCATCGTCATGCTCACGCTCACCTCGCCCAGCGGGATGCCGTCGAACAGGATCAGCATGTCCTCGATACTGTCGATGGCCACGCCGGCCTTGCCGACATCGCCCACCACGCGCGGGTGGTCGCTGTCGTAGCCGCGGTGGGTGGCCAGGTCGAAGGCCACGCTCACGCCCTGCCCGCCGGCGGCCAGCGCCTGGCGGTAGAAGCGGTTGCTGTCTTCGGCGGTGGAAAAGCCCGCGTACTGACGGATCGTCCACGGCCGCACCGCGTACATCGTGGCTTGGGGGCCGCGCACGTAGGGCTCGAGGCCAGGCAGCGTGTCGGCGTGCGGCAGGCCTTGCACGTCGGCCGCGGTGTACAGGGGCTTGACGACCAGGCCTTCGGGCGTGACCCAGTTCAGCGCCTCGACATCACCGCCCGGGGCACTCTTGGCCGCCGCCTTCCGCCAGGCCTCGAGCTCGGCGTCAGCGGGTGTTCCGGGGCGTTGCTCGGCTGAAGACATGCAGGACTCGCTGGCAAAAGACAGAGCCCTGATTATCCATAATTATGAATTGCAGCAGCCTGACAGGCGCCTGGCCACCCCACGGCGGCCGAGTCTTGCCGGGCTGCCGGCCGCGGTGTGCCGGCGCGCCAGGTTCAGGCGGTCGCGGGCACCGTCGCCGTCCCGGACGAGTCGACCAGCCGGCGCATCGGCGCCACGTCCAGCAGCTGCACCAGCGCGCGTTCGGCCCCCGCTTCGGCGGTGCTGTCCGACTCAAGCACGCGCACGACGGCGCGCAGCCAGGGCGCCGACTGGCGCAGCGCGGCGGGCATCTCCTGCACGTCGGCGGCCGGGATGTCGAGCACCGCGTTGACGTCATCCACCATCAGCCCGAAGCGCGCGCGGCCCGGCTCGGCCGGATCGGCCAGCACCAGCACCACTCCGTCGCCCTCGCGGGCAGGGTGTTCGGTCCCCAGCAGGCGTCGGGCGCACAGCACTGGCAGCATGGCGCCACCGGCCGACGCCGCGGCCACCAGCCCCACCACCAGCCCGGGGCCGCGCTGCAGGCGGACGAGGCCCTCGGCGCCGCAGGCCTCGCGCACCAGCTGGCTCGGCAACGCGTAGCGCGAGGGACCCACCTGGAACAGCGCCAGCTCCTGGCAGCCTTCGCGGCTGCCGCTGCGCGATGCCACCTGCAGCACCTGGTCGAACAGCGCGCGCCGGCGGCGCTCCACGCGGCCCAGCCGCAGCAGCACCACCGCGCGCACGCCGTTGCCATAGCCGTCGTCGCACTTGAACTCGCGGTAGCCGCGCGCCAGGGCCACACCTTGCGCGTGGTGCGAGTGTTCGTGCTCGGCGAGTTCGGCGTTCAGCGCCACCGGCCAACGGTCGCCGCCGGGCGCGCCGCGGCGCCAGGACGGTTCGGTGCACGCCAGCATGCGGCCCTGCGCGTCGACAAACGCAGCCACGCCTTCGCGGCTGCCCAGCACGTCGGCCAGCATGGCGTTGAACTCGCGCTCGGCATGGAAGACGATCGCGATGCCCCCGACGGCACGGCCGCCCTGCGGGTGCACGATGCGCGCCAGGTACACGTACGAGGCCTCGCCGTCGCTGAAGCGCGTGGCCTCGTAGCCACTCACGGCATAGCGCTGGCTGTCGCCCAGCGCCAGCGCCTGGCGGCACCATTCGGGCTCGATGGGCAGGCCCAGCAGCGTGGCCTCGTCTTCGGGCAGCGAGCTCGCGCGCACGATGCCGGCCTCGTCGAACACCACCAGGCGCCGGTACACGGTGTACAGGGCATGGATCTCGCGCAGCGTGCGCGCCATCGCCTCGGCCGAGCCCGGCAGCTCCGGTTGTGCCAACCCTTCGCGCAGTGCCGGCGACAAGGCCCACCAGCGGCAGTCGTTGGCGCGCTCGTAGAGGTTGCGATCCATCAGTTCCGCCGCCAGGCGGGCGATCTCTTTCGCCTGCCGGCAGGTGCGGGCCAGCGCAGTGCGGTAGAGATCGTGGATGGCGCCGCCGACGCGGTCGCGCATGCGGGCGCCGGCCAGGGTCACTTGGTGCAGCACGGCCTTCAGGGCGGCGGTGCCGGCATGGTCGCTGCCGGCGTCGTTTTCGGCCATCAGGCGGCCGTTCCAGACCACGCGCCTGAGACTGCGGTTGATGGCCTCGACCTCGCCCCGGATGCTGCGCAGCTCGTCGTTGCGCAGCGTCACCGAAGTCTTGGCCTCCATGCCACGCTGCGAGCGGAAGGCCACCAGCAGCGACACCATGGCCTGGGCCTGCCAGCCGGGCCCCGGGTAGCCCTGATAGGGCCGCGCCGGGCAGCGCACCGCCAGGTACTCGCGGCCCGCGAAGGTGGTCAGGCGCACGCTGCCGGGCTCCAGCGGGCGCAGGCTGGCACCGACTGGCACATGGCTGTCGTCATTGCTCAGCACCACGCGGCCCTGGTCGTCGAGCAGCACGAGGGCGATCTCCGAGCGTGCACCGCCGATGCCCTCGAAGATGCGCTGCATCTCGTCTGCAAAGCGGAAGCGCAGCACCAGCACGCCGGCCGCGCCGCCACGGCCGCTGTCGATGCGGTGCACGTACAGCAAGGCCGGCGCGTCGGCAGCACCCAGGCTGCTGTGGCCGTAATGCTCGATGTAGCCACCTCGCGCCAGCGCCTGGCCCACGAAGGGATCGGTGCAGCGCAGGCCCGTCGGCGCGCCCTCGTCCAGGCGCGCCAGCACCTCGCCAGCGGGCGACAGCACGATCACGTCGTCGTAGACGCTGTACTTGGCGCGGTACTCGCGCAGCCGCGCCACCAGCGCCGAGCGTTCGCCCGCGCGGGCAGCGGCATCGAGCAGACAGAAGTCGCGCAACACAGCGTCGGTGGCCAGGAAGCCGACATCGGCCGTGCGCTCGAACAGGTTGCGCACCAGGATGTCGATCGTGCATTGGCCGGCTTCGCCGAGCTCGTCGCCCAACGCACCGATGTTCTCGCGCGCCAGCGCGCCCACCAGGCGGCGCTGCAGCGTGTCAAAGCGCAGCCGCGTGGCCGACAGCGTGGGCAGCAGCGACTCCGCCCGCACCGGGCAGCCGATGGCCGAACTGGCCTCGATCAGGCTCCAGGCCAGCGTCTGCTCGTGCAACTCCCGCTCGGCCGACAGCACATGGCGCATGTGCGTCAGCAGATCTTCAACGTCGTGTTCGTTCATTGGGTGCCTCTGGCAGGGGGCGTTGCGACTCAGCATGCCACGCGCAGGCCCCTGGCGGACTCGCGGCTCTTGCAGAGCGAGGCTACGGCCCCGTCATCGGTGCAAAGCACGGAGAAGCCAGCCCGGGCGCTGGCATCTCCGCGCTTCGGTGCAGAATAATTATGAATTTCCGCGCCCCTGACCCCAGCCCGTCCCGCACCCCGCCGCCGATGAACGCCCCCGCGCCGCTGAGCCCCCGCGCCCTGTACCAGGTCGTGGCCGAGCGCCTGCGCCAGCAGATCTTTGCGCGCCAGCTGGAGCCCGGCAGCTGGATCGACGAGCTCAAGCTGTGCGCCGAGCTGGGCATCAGCCGCACACCGCTGCGCGAGGCGCTCAAGGTGCTGGCCGCCGAAGGCCTGGTGACGATGAAGGTGCGGCGCGGCGCCTACGTCACCGAGGTCTCGCGTGACGACGTGCGGCAGGTCTACCACGTGCTGGCGCTGCTGGAGAGCGACGCCGCCGCGCAGGTGGCCGCGCACGCCGACGACGCCGCCCGCGCCGAGTTGCGTTCGCTGCACGAGCAGCTCGAGCGCCAGCTGCGCGACCGCGACGCCTTCTTCGCCACCAACGAGCGTTTCCACCTGGCGCTGTTGCGGCTGGCAGGCAACCGCTGGGCCGAGCAGGTGGCGCTGGACCTGCGCAAGGTGATGAAGCTCAACCGCCACCACTCGCTGTTCAAGCGCGGGCGGCTGGCCGAAAGCCTGGCCGAGCACCGCGAGCTGATGGCCGCCATCGTGGGGACCGATGCCGAGGCAGCGGCGCGCCTGATGCGCGAGCACTTCCGCAACGGTCTGGCGGCCGCCGAGCAAGCGAGCTGACGCCGCGCACCCGCAGCCTGCGCCGCACGCAGGCCGCCCCCTTCAGACGGCCAGAAGACGGCGCAGCGCCTGCTCCCTGATGCCGAAGAAGCGCTGCAGCTCGTCCGCCTCGGCCAGCGCGGCAGCGCCTTCCGCCGCCAGCATGCCCGGCTTCTTCACCGCCAGGATCATCTTGTTCTTGCGCGTGTGCTCAAGCGCCACGAACTCGAACACCTGCGTCTCGTAGCCGCTGGCCTGCAGCAGCAGCGCGCGCAGCGTGTCGGTCAGCATCTCGGCCTGCTGCTCGGCGTGGATGCCGTGCTGGAACACGCTCTTCAACGGGCCCGGGCTCAGCAGTTGCGGGCGCAGCTGCTTGTGGCAGCAGGGCGAGCAGACGATCAGCTGCGCGCCCGCGCGGATGCCGCGGTGGATGGCCGCGTCGGTGGCGGTGTCGCAGGCGTGCAGCGCGATCATCACGTCGAAGCGCTCGAGCGCCGCGGCGGCGTCGCCCACGTCGCCCTGCACCAGCCGCAGGCCCTGCAGCCCCAGACCCTGGACGATGCGGTTGCCTTCGGCCACGAGGTCGGCACGCTGCTCGATGCCGCGCACATCGAGCGTCAGGCCCTGGCGCAGCAGCCAGTCGTGCAGCGCAAACGTCAGGTAAGCGCGGCCGGCGCCGAAGTCAAGCACGCGCACCGGCGTTGCATCGGCCTGCGGCTGCAGCAGATTGGTGCGCGCCAGGGCCTGCGAAACGATCTCGACGAAGCGGTTGATCTGCTTCCACTTGCGGGCCATCGCGGGCACCGGCTGGCCCTCGGGCGTGGTAAGGCCTAGCGCGGCCAGGTAGGGGCGGTCGGCGTCGAGCGGGCGCTGCTTGACGCGGTCATGCGCCAGCGCGGGCGTGTGGGCCGCGCCGGTGGTGATCGGTTTCACCGACAGATGCCCGCTGCCTCGCTTGCCGAAGCGCAGCTCGGCCTCGGTGTCGCTGCCGCTGAAGTGGGCGTGGCGGAAACGCGGGCCCAACCAGCCGGCGATGAGCGCCAGGCCCTCGTCGGGCGCATGGTTGTGGGTGAGGTCCTTGGTTGCGTGGCGGCTGACAAAGCTGAGCACCGGGCCGCCGCGCAAGTGCACTGGGCGCACCGTCACGCGCTGCAGGTCAGCCTCGGCGCCGGCGGCACCGGCGGCAGGGCGCGGGCCCGAGAGCACCAGCTTGAGCCAGCCGCCCTGGCGCTGCTGCTGGTGCAGCAGCTCGATGAAGCGCTCGCGCGCGGGGTCGTCGGAAGGCGTCGGCTCGGTCACGGCGGCATTGTCGCGCTGGGCAATCACAATCCGCGGCCATGCAACCCAGCGCCTTCGACACCGCCCGCCAGGCCTTCGAGGCCGGCCTCGCCGCCCAGCAGGCCGGCCGGCTGGACGAGGCGGCCACGCAGTACCGCGCGTCGCTGGCCGCCCTGCCCGGGCGGCCGTCCACGCTCACGAACCTGGGCGCCACGCTGCTGGCGCAGGGCCACGCCGACGAGGCCCTGCCGCTGCTGCAGCAGGCCACCGAGGCCGCGCCCACGCACGCCGAGGCCTGGGCCCACCTGGGCGAGGCGTGGCTGGCCCACTCGCAGCCGGCCCAGGCTCTGCAGGCCTACACACGGCTGCTCGCCCTGCCCGCGATCGGCTCCGCCGCACAGCCCCGCGCGGCCTTGCGCCAGGCCGAGTGCCTGGCCCGCCTGGGCCGGCTCGAAGAAGCCGCCGTCGCGGCCGACGCGCTGGTGCAGCGCCACGCCGATTGGGACGAGGCCTGGCTGCTGGCCGGATCGCTGCGCAAGGACCTGGGCCGCTTCGAGGCCGCCGCTGAAGCACTCCAGCAGGCGCAGTCGCTGGGCGCGAACGCCGCGTACGCTGCATACGCGGGCTGGCTGCTGGCTGGCCTGCGCGGTGCGCACGACGCCGATGCCCCGCCGCTGCCGCCGCCCGGCTATGTGGAGGCGCTGTTCGATGGCTACGCGGCCGACTTCGACCGCCACCTCGACGAGCTCGAATACAGCGTCCCTGAACAGCTGCTCGGCGGCCTCGTCGGCCGCCGCTACGTGCGCTCGCTCGACCTCGGCTGCGGCACTGGCCTCGTGGGCCGCGTCGTGCGGCCGCTGGTCGACCTGCTCGAGGGCCTCGATGTCTCAGCGGCCATGCTGGAGCACGCCCGCGCCACGGGCGCCTACGACGGGCTGCACCAGACCGAGTTGCTGGCGCATCTGCAGCAGCAGGCGGCCGGCAGTGTCGACCTCGTGCTGGCCGCTGACGTGTTCATCTACGTCGGCGCGCTTGACGCGGTGTTCGCCGCCGTGCGGCGCGTGCTGGCGCCCGACAGGGTGTTTGCGTTCAGCGTCGAAGAAGCCGCGGCGGACATCGACTTCGAACTGCGCGCGACGGCGCGCTATGCGCACTCGGCGCGCCACCTGCGCGAGCTGGCGGCGCGCCATGGGCTGGTGGCGAAGGCGCACGAGTCGCGCGCGACGCTGCGGCTGGAGCAGCGCCAGCCGGTGGCGGGCCTGGTGATGTGGCTGTCGCCTGCGCCGGGGCACTTCGACAGGCTCAGTGCGCACGGACTTGGTGCGAACGAGCCTGGTGCGAACGGGTCCGCTTGAGCCCCCGTTGGGCTCGGTCGCTCACTCCACCTCGCCGCCGAAGCGCTTGATCAGGTTGTCGATGTACTTCTCGACCAGGCCCTCGAACTCGTTCTTCACCACCGGCACCACCACCATCTTCATCAGCCCGGGCAGCGGCGTGTCAACCGTGCCGGCGATCTTGAGTTCGAGCGCGGTGCCCTTCTTGGCCTTGCTGATCTTCCAGCTGCCGCCGACGAGGGCGTTGCCCACGCCCTTGACGGGCGTCCAGACCACGCTGCCCTTCTTGCGGTCGGACACGTACTTGCTGGCGTAGACGGTCTGGATGTTCACCTGCGCGGTGCCGACCTTTTCCATCTCCCAGCGGTAGATGCCGCCGCCCTGGTCGACGAGCTGGTCGACCTTCGGGAAGTGGCTCACCGAGGTGGGCACGTCGGACAGCACGTCGAAGACCTCGTCGAAGGCGGCCTTCACGGTGAACTCGTAGCCCAGGTCGATCTCGACGCTCACGGCCATGGTGTTGCTCCTGCAGTCATTGATGGAATCAGAAGTCGGGCTCGCCGGCCCAGGGCAGCATCATCGTCAGCCAGGTCAGCTTGTCGAACTCGGGCTCGAAGCGATCGATGATCTCTTGCGGCTCGGGGCAGAGCTTCTCGTCGGTGATGAGGCCGAACTGCACGCCGCCGCCATAGCTGAGGATGCTGACGCCGACGCCGATGTCGCCCGAGGCCGGCACCCAGAACATGGTCTGGCGCAGCGTGCTGCCGCAGAACTTGAGCGGCACCGCCGGGCCCGGCACGTTGGTCATCACCGCGGTGGCCTTCTTGGCGAAGAGGCCGAGGATCATGTCCTGCACCGGCTTGATGAACAGGCCGCTGACCGAGAGCACCGCAAAAGCCAGCAGCGGCTGGTAGCTGCCCTTCATCTCGCTCATGCGCTGGTGCACGGCGTAGACGCGCTCGATGGGGTTGGCGATGCCCACCGGCAGCACCAGCGGCGCCAGGCCGAAGCGGTTGCCCAGCTGCCAGGCCTTGTCGAGCGGGCGCAGGTTCACCGGCACCATGGCGCGGATCTCCTTGCCCGCGGGGTCTTGCCCCTGCGCGGCGAGCCAGCCGCCGATGGCGCCGGCGGCGCAGCCCAGCAGCACGTCGTTGACGGTGCAGGACAGGCCCTTGCCGATGGCCTTGACCACCTCCAGCGGCATCGGCTCGCTCCAGGCCACGACCTTGCGTCCCACCGGCTTGCCCTTCAGCAGCGTGGGCGAGTCGTCGGGCATCAGCGCCAGCGCGGCGACGTCTTGCACCACCTGCAGGCCGCTCTTGGCCATGCCCATGCTGGACAGCAGCGGCTGCGTCGGGTTGGCCAGCGCCTCCATCGACTTGCCGACCCCGCTGCCGTACATGCCGATGGCCTTGACGGTGAGGTCGGTGAGCGGCTTGAGCACGGCGTCGGCGAGCCAGTCGCCGTCCTCACCCGCGTGGGGCGCCTCTTCCACGGCCTGCTTGCGGCGGCGCTTGGGCGGATCGGCGCCGCCGTCGGTGATGCTCATCATCACGCTGATCAGCGCGATGCCGTCGCCGATGCAGTGGTGGATGCGCGCCACCAGCGCACTGCCGCCTTCGTAGTGCTCCACCAGGTGCATCTGCCACAGCGGGCGCGCGGCGTCGAGCGGCGTGGTGGCCAGTTCGCCGCAGGCGCGCTGCAGCGCGTGGCGCTCGCTTTCGCCAGGGCGGGATTGCAGCGCCAGCGGCACCACGTGCTGCGTGATGTCGAACTCGGCATCGTCCACCCAGGCGGCGCCCATGGCATCGGCCACGGCCTTCTGGCGGAAGCGGTCGTACTGCAGCAGCTTGGCCCCGATGCGCTCGCGCAGGGCCTCCAGCGTGAGCGCCGGGGTGAGCAGCCAGACGCCGACGATCATCATCAGGTTGACGTCGTTGTCCATGCGCAGCCAGGCGGTGTCCACGCGCGACATGCGTTCGGTACGCAGGCCGGCGGGGGGGCTGGTCTGCGGCGTGCTGGCGACGCCGTTCATCGGGTTTCTCCTCGGCTGCGGGTGCCTGGTGCGGCCCCGGGGTGGCGGACGATGCTGTGTAGCATGGCCAGCGTCAAGACCAGACTCTCCCGGGTGCCCCCATGGCCAATCTCAAAGCCACGTTCGAAGCCGCCGTCGTTGCCAGCAAGCAGTTGCCGGAAAAGCCCGACAACATGACGCTGCTGCAGATCTACTCGCTTTACAAGCAGGCCACCGAGGGCGATGTCGAAGGCAAGCGCCCCGGCTTCACCGACATGGTCGGTCGCGCCAAGTACGACGCCTGGGCTGCCGTGAAGGGCACCAGCGCCGACGACGCGATGCAGCAGTACGTCGACCTGATCGAGTCGCTGAAGTAGTTCTTACTTCGGCGCCAGCGCCTTCTCGATGGCGGCGGTGATGGTGCCGCTTGTCGGCCCCGTCATGCTGCCGAAGTGCGCGATGGGCTTGCCGTCGCGCCCGACGAGGTACTTGTTGAAGTTCCAGCTCGGCTGCTGGCCGGTGGCTGCTGCGAGCTGCCTGAAGATCGGCTGCGCGTCGGCGCCGCGCACCGGCCCGGTGGCGAACATCGGGAACTTCACGCCGTAGGTGTTGAAGCAGACCTCGGCGGTCTTCTTCGCGTCATCGGCTTCCTGCTTGAAGTCGCCGCTCGGGAAGCCCATCACCACGAGGCCGCGTGCGGCGTACCGGGCGTTCAAGGCCTCCAGGCCCTCGAACTGCGAGGTGAAGCCGCAATAGCTGGCGGTGTTCACGACGAGCAGCACCTTGCCGGCGTACTGGCACAGGTTCTGCGGCTTGTCGTCCTGCAGGCGGGCGGCGGTGTGGTTGAGCAGCGGCGGGCAGGCGGCGGGAGGTGCGGCCGCGGGGGCCGTCTGCGCCCGGCTGGGCGTCGCCAGGGGCAGCGACAGCGCCAGGGCGAAAAGAAACAGCACGGGGAAGGTCGGTCGAAGCATGGCGAGGTTCCTGCAGCGCCGGGCGCAATGGGCCCGGGCGGGCGGATGATGGCCCAGCCGACCGATGGTTTCAGCGCGCAGGGTCAAGCCGGCGCGCCGAAGCCGCGCCCAAACCCTCGGCACGCGCCGCTTCGGCCTGCGCCGACCACAGGCTGCCGCAGGGCGGCAAGGAAATCGCCCGTAGAGGGCCATCGGCCCGTCAGTCAGCTTCCCAGCGCGTGCGCCAACAGCAGCCGCGCCTTCTCCCAGTCGCGGCGCACGGTGCGGTCGGTGACGCCCAGCGCCTCGGCGATCTCGGCGTCGGTGAGGCCGACGAAGTAGCGCATCTCCACCACCTGCGCCAGCCGCGGCTCCAGGCGCGCCAGCTCGTCGAGCGCCCGGTCGATGTCGAGCAGCTCCTCGTGCGGCTGAGCCAGGCCTTCGGCGATGAAGGTGTCCAGCGTCACGTGCTCGGCACCGCCGCCGCGGCGCTCGCGGCCGGCGGCGCGCACGGCGTCGACGATGATGGACCGCATCACGTGCGACGCGTAGGCCAGGAAGTGCCCGCGGTCGGCCGGCGCCAGGCTGCCGGCCCTCAGGAAGCGCAGGTAGCACTCGTGCAGCAGCACCGTGGTCTCCATGCCGGTGCCTCGCTGGTGCCCCGACAGCCGCGCATGCGCCAGGCGGCGCAGCTCGGGGTAAAGGCGCTCGAACAGCGTGTCGAAGGCCAGCCGGTCGCCGTCACGGGCGCGCGCCAGCAGCGTGGTGATCTCGGACATGGGTGCCGCCGAAGTGTGGGCGGGATCGTAGCCAACGCGCGATCTTGGCGACCGCGTCCCGTGCACCCGAGTGGGGACGTCGATGGGTATCGGTCTTTAGGGGGATGCCGCGCATGTCCGCCGCGGCAAGCCGGCGGCGTACTGATGAATGAGGGCCACCGCTTCCGCAGCCCCATCAGGAGGAACCATGCACCGCTTCCCTTCCCGTCATCTTTTTGTCATATCCGGCCTCGCCACCGCCCTGCTGATGGCGGCCTGCAGCGACGGCTCCCTCGGCCTCGACGACAGCGCCGAAGCCGGTCGCGCACGCCCGCTAGCCGTGGCGCCACCGACAGCGCCGCTGCTCGACGACCAAGGCCATCTGTACCCCACGTCGCCGCAGGCGCTGCCGGCCGACACCGGCGCGCGCACACGCGGCGGGCTCTACGCCACGCCCTCGCAAGCGGCCCAGCTGGAAGGCGCGCTCGGCGTCATGGCCATCCCGGTGAACGTGGAGCCCGGGCCCGACGCCGCCAGCGCGGTCGACCTGGCGACGCTGGTCGTCTTCGGCCTGCAGGCGGCACACGACCTGCCGCCCGATGCCCCGGTCCTGGTGCGCTCGTCCGACCTGCGCCTGGCCGCCGCCACCGTGAACCGGCTGGCGGACAACGGCTTCACGCGCGTGTTCCTCGTCAACCACGAACCCGTTGGCGGGCTGCGGTGATCCCGCTGGACGACACCACCGCCAGCAACGGCCGGCCGCTGCACGCGCCGCGGCCGGCGCTGCTGCGGCGCGAGCACTACCTGCTGGCGCTGACCTGGGTCTTCACCTTCTTCAGCTCGGTGCGGGTGCTGTCCTACCTGCCCACGCTGTGGCTCATCGTCGAGCAGCAGAACTCCAGCCAGCACTCGCTGCTGACCTGGCTCACTTGGCTCGGTGCCAACCTCACGATGGCGGGCTGGCTGCACGAGCACAACGGTCGCCGCTTCAACCGCGCCGTGTGGGTGAACCTGGCCAACGCCACGATGTGCACGCTGACCGTGGCGGTGATCGTCTTCTACCGCTTCGCCCCCGGCGCAACGCCATGAACAACGACCTTCTGGGCTGGCTGGCGGCGCTGGCCACGCTGGGCTGCTTCGCCTCGCACGACATGCTGCGGCTGCGCATCCTGGCCCTGGTGGCCAACGCCGCCTTCGTGGCCTACGGCGCGCAGACTGGCCTGCTGCCGGTGCTGGTGCTGCACCTGGTGCTGGCGCCGGTCAACGCCTGGCGGCTGTGGCAGCTGCTGCGGCTCAGCGCGCCGTCTTCTTCGCCGCCTTCCCGGCCTTGGCCGGCGCGGCCAACAGAGCGTCAAGGTTCTTCGTGATCTCGCCCTCGATGGTCTTGGAGAACGCGCCGAGCAGGAAGCCAAGCTGCGCCTCGAGGTCGAAGTGGTCGGCGGCCACGATCAGCCGGCCGTTGACGCCGCTGCGCGTGAACTCCACCGTGTCGCTGGTCTCGCCCTCGATGACGGTGCACTCCATGTCGAACTTGGCCTCGGCCTGTTCGGCCCATTGCCAGGCCACTTCGCGGGCACGCGTCAGGCCGAGCGAGTGGTCGCGGTGGATCTTGATGTCGGACACGGGGTGAAGCTCCGTCGTTGGAAAGTGGATCAAGGTGGCGCGCCGACGCGGGCGCGCCGCTCGGCCCGCGGCAGCGGGGCCAGTGCGCGCACCTCGTCGTGGAAGCGGCCGAAGTCGCGGCCGGCCTGCTCGAACAGGCGCTCGAAGCCGGGCACAAAGTCGTTGTAAGCGCCCATCACCGCGAAGGACGCATTGTTGGCGCGCGCGAACCAGCCGTCGTAACCGGCAAAACCCGCCAGCGGGCTGGTGGGGTTGGCCTTCACGGCCTCGTAGTCGGCGCGCATGCGCTGCATCAGCGCTGCCTTGGCCACGCGCTTGGCTTCGATGGGCTGGGCGCTGCGGTACAGCGCCTCGAGCTCGCCGCGCCAGCGCAGCGTGAACTCGCGGAAGGCCCGGCTTCGCCGCTGGCGCTGCGCGTCGGCGTCGCGCGCCTCGGGCGTGGAGAAGCGCTCCATCCACAGGCGGCCGCCGATGCGCTCCACCGCGGTGGCGTAGCTCTCGTTGAAGGTGGTGTCGTCGTCGACGTAGACGACCTGGTGCGTGAGCTCGTGGAAGATCAGCCGCGCCAGATCGGCCTCGGTGCCGTTGACGAAGGTGTTCAGCAGCGGGTCGCCGCCCATCCACTCGAGCTTGCCCAGCGTGCTGTAGGCGGGCACGCCGTAGACCATGACTTCGTAGCCTTGCGTGCGCAGCTCGGCGGCCAGTGCGTCGGCCTTCGCCTGTGAGTAGTAGCCGCGGTAGCCGACGCAGCCCACCACCGGAAAGCACCAGGTCTTCAGCGTCAGCGCCAGCTCGGGCGCGGCCACCACGTTCCAGACCACGGCGTTGCGGCCC
>JBIJAP010000048.1:0-13025 GCA_044345715.1 Rubrivivax sp. | reverse complement strand
CGCCGTTCTGCCCGACGACCGCGCCGAGGCCACCTTCCATGTGTACGACGGCGGCGGCGTGCGCGCCACCGGGCCGGCGGTGCTGGTGCGCAAGAGCATCGCCGACCGCGTCTCGCTGTCGGCGCAGTACTACGTCGATGCCGTCAGCAACGCCTCCATCGACGTCGTCACCTACGCCAGCCCGTTCAAGGAAACGCGCACCGCCACCGACTTCGGCGCCGACTGGCTGGTGCGCGACACCCTCCTGAGCCTGAGCTACAACCGCAGCGTCGAGCCCGACTACATCGCCGAGGGCGTGGGCCTGGACGTCGCCACCGAGGTGTACGGCGGCATGACCACCGTGAGCCTGGGCTTCACCCGCTCGCGCGACCTCGTCGGCAAGAAGCTGCAGCCGGGCTGGATCGACCGCGCGACGCACTGGCAATACCGCGCCGGCCTGACGCAGATCCTCAGCCCGCGCTGGCTGGTGAGCCTGAACGCCGAGGCCGTGTCGGACGAAGGCTACCTGGGCAGCCCCTACCGCGCGGCGCGCGTGTTCGGCGCCACGGTGCTGGAGCGCAACCCGCGCACGCGCTCCAGCCGCGCGATCAAGCTTCGCAGCATCAACGACACCAGCGCGATCGTGCCGCGCAGCTCGTTCAGGGCCGAGTACCGCTACTACCAGGACAACTGGGACGTGAAGGCGCACACGACCGAGATCGGCGTGGCCAAGCACCTGGAGCCGCGGCTCATCGTCGAGGCGCTGGTGCGCCGCTACTCGCAGACCCAGGCGCTGTTCTACAGCGACAACGCGCAGACCGAGACGGTGTTCGTGTCGCGCAACCGCCAGCTGAGCACCTTCAACACCACCGCCTTTGGCGCCAAGCTCACCTACACCTGGCCGGGCATGCCCGCCGGCACCGAGCTGCGCCTGACGGGCAGCGTCGAACGCAAGCAGTTCCGCTTCTCGAACTTCACCGATCTGCGCACCGGCCGGCCCTACGCCTACGACGCCAACGTCGTGCAGGTGGTCGTGTCCGGCACGTTCTGACACCCGCACCAGGGGAACAGCGACACCATGAGCCGCCACTTCATCATCCTGCTGCTGGCCTTGCTGGCCGGCCCGGCTTGGGCCCAGACGACGGCACCGGCCGAAGCGCCCGCAGCCGCCGCCTCCGCACCCGCCACACCGCCCCCGCCCCCGGCGCCGCTGGACGCCCGCGTGCAGCAGCTGAAGTCCGAGCTCGTGCGCCTGAACCGCGATCTGCTGGTGCTCGAGGAAGAGCTGCTGTTCCCCGCCGGCACGCAGGTGGCGGTGTTCGTGAGCATGGACGTGGGCACCTTCTTCGAGCTCGAGTCGGTGCAGGTGAAGCTGGGCAACCAGGTCGTCGGCCAGCACCTGTACACGCAGGCCGAGGTGGCGGCGCTCAAGCGCGGCGGCGTGCAGCGGCTGTGGCTGGGCAACCTGAAAAGCGGCACGCACGCCATCGACGCCTTCTTCACCGGCCGCGGCCCGAAGCAGGGCGAGCACCAGCGCGACTACAAGCGCGGCACCACGCTCAGCTTCGAGAAGACCAGCGAGCCACGCTACATCGAGCTGCGCATCCGCGACGCGCAAGGCAAGCTGCAACCCGAGTTCGACGTCAAGGTCTGGTGATGCCCTTGTCGCCGCCTGTGCGCCGCGCCGCCTGCGCCATCGCCATGCTGGCGATGGTGTCGGCGCACGCCCAGACGCCGGGCCGCAACGATGCCGCCGACGCCGCGCTGGCCGTGGCCGTGAAGGCGCCGCACCACGGCGACGTGCTGTTCCATGTGTTCCAGGGCAAGAGCTTCTCGGCGCTGTCGGCGCTGATGGTGTCGCAGCACTTCGCGCGCCTGGCCCCGCACGACGACGACGCCGAGGTGCTGCGCGGCGGCCTGCTGCTGAGCTACGGTCTGCACGAAGAGGCGCGCGAGGTCTTCGCCCGCCTCATCGAAAGCCAGGCGCCGCCTCGCGTGCGCGACCGCGCCTGGTTCTTCCTGGCGCGGCTGCAGCAGCAGCGTGGGCTCCTGGTGGAGGCCGAGTCATCGCTGACGCGCATCGGCTCGCCGCTGGTCGGCGCACTCGAAGACGAGCACCAGCTGCTGCGCGCGCAATTGCGCCTGGCCCAGGGCGACGCCGCCGGCGCGGCCAACGTGCTGGAAGCGCTGGCCGATCCGAAGGCGCCGCGCAAGCCGGCACCGGCGGCGCTGATGCTGGCGCGCTTCAACCTGGCCGTGGCCCTGCTGCGCCAGGGCGCGGGCCAGCCCGAACACGAAGCCACCGTGCGCGGCACGGCGCTGCTCGAGCAGGTCGGCGCCACGCCCTCGGCCGACGAAGAACAGCGCGCCATCCGCGACCGCGCCAACGTGGCGCTGGGTTTTGCCGCGCTGCAGTCGCGCAAGCCCCGCGAGGCGCGTGCCGCGCTGCAGCGCGTGCGGCTCGAAGGCGCGCAGTCGAACAAGGCGCTGCTGGGCCATGGCTGGGCCGCGTCCGAACTCAACGACCCCAAGCTCGCGCTCGTGGCCTGGACCGAGCTCGCCAGCCGCGACCTGACCGACGCCGCGGTGCTGGAGGCGCAGATCGCGGTGCCCTACGCGATGTCCGAGATCGGCGCCTACTCGCAGGCGCTCGACCGCTACCGCCTGGCGGTGGCCCAGTTTGCGCGCGAGCACCAGGCGCTGGGGGAGTCGATCGCGGCCATCCGCAGCGGCGCGCTGGTGCAGGCGCTGGTGGAGAACAACCCGGACGATGACAACGCCGCCGATGCCGGCCTGGCCGCCTTCGCGCGCATCGACCGCCTGCCGTCGATGCCGCACAGCAGCCACCTGCGCCCGCTGCTGGCCGACCACCCGTTCCAGGAGACCTACAAGCACCTGCGCGACCTGCGCTTCGTGGCCGTGCTGCTGGGGGGCTGGCAAGACAAGCTCGGCACCTACGGCGCCATGCTCGAAGAGCGCCGCGCCGCCTTCGCGGTGCGGCTGCCGAAGGTGCGCGAGTCCGCCGGTGCCGTGAACCTGCCCGCGCTCGACAGCCGCCGCGCCGCACTGGCCGCCGAACTGGCCGAGGCCGAGCGCCAGGCCGACGGCGTGGCGCTGGCCGATGCGGCCGAGCAGGCCTTGCTGGAGCGGCTGCGCCGGTCGCGCTCGGTGCTGGCTGCCGCGGCAGCGGCGCCGTCGGACGCCGGCCTCGCGCCCGCCGAGGTGGCGCAACTGGCCGAACGCCTGCGTCGGGCTGAAGGCGCACTGACCTGGCAGCTGGCGCAGCGCGCCCCCGAGCGCGGCTGGTCGGTGAAGAAGGGCCTGCGCGACAGCGCCCGAGAGCTCGATGAGGCCCGCACGCGTGACGCCGCGCTGCTGCGCGCGCAGGCCGAGGAGCCGGCGCGCCACGAGCGCTTCGCCGCGCGCATCGCAGCCCTGGGCGAGCGCATCCGCGCGCTGCAGCCACAGGTGGCGGCGCTCGAAGCCGAATCGGGCCAGACGCTGGCCGCGCTGGCCGTGGCCGAGCTGCAGGGCCAGCAGGAGCGGCTGCGCGTGTACACGGCGCAGGCGCAGCTGGCCATTGCGCAGATCCTCGACCGCGCGCAGCTCGCGCAGCGCAGCGAACGCCTCACCGGAACCCCGCGATGAGCCGCCCGCTGCCGCGTCGTCGACCAGCCTTGGTGCTGGCCCCGCTGGCCGCCGCCGTGCTGCTGGTGGGCTGCGGCAGCGGCCCCAAGCCGCTGCCCGGCGACAACGCGCCGACACTGGCCACGCTGCGCGACCGCCAGGTGAACATCGTGGCCGACGCGCCCGGCACGCTGAGGGCGACGTTGGAAGCCGACAGCATCGCCGCCTACCGCGAGTTCCTCGCCACCGCCGCCGACGCGCCGCAGCGCCCCGAAGCCATGCGCCGGCTCGGCGACCTGGAGATGGACCGCGCCGACCGCGCCGCCGCCGAGGCGCCCACCGGCGACTTGCCCGACTACAAGGCCGCCATCGAGCGTTACCAAGCCTTCCTGAAGGCCTACCCGAACGACACCCGCGTCGACCGCGTGCTCTACCAGCTGGCGCGCGCACAGGAAAGCGGCGGCCAGCTCGAAGCCGCGCTGGCCACGCTGACGCGGCTGGTCCGCAACCACCCCGGCACCGTGCATGCCGAGGAAGCGCACTTCCGCCGCGGCGAGATGCTGTTCGCCACGCGCCAGTGGGCCGCGGCCGAAGAGGCCTACCGCACCGTGCTGGGCGCCGGGCAGCGTTCGCCCTTCACCGAGCGTGCGCTGTACATGCAGGGCTGGTCGCTGTTCAAGCTGGGGCGCACCGAAGAGGCGCTCGAACCCTTCTTCGCCGTGCTCGACCTGAAGCTCGGCAAGCTGCCGCCGCGGCTGCGCGACGAAGCCCGCCTCGAAGAGCTGAGCCCGCTCACGCGCGCCGACCGCGAGCTGGTGGAAGACAGCTTCCGCGTGCTCTCGATCAGCCTGGCCTCGCTGCAGGGCGAGGCCAGCATTCCGCCGCGCGTGAGCACGCCAGGCAATCCGGCGTCGCGCGAGAGTTGGCAGTTCCGCGTCTACCTGGCGCTGGCCGACCTGTACACGAAGCAGGAGCGCGTGAAGGACGCCGCCGACACGCTGGCCGCCTTCGTGCGGCGCCAGCCGCTGCACGCGCAGGCGCCGCCGATGCAGGCGCGCGTGATCGAGATCTACGCCGCGGCGGGCTTCGAGCAGCAAGCGCTCGCCGCCAAGCGCGAGTACGCCACGCGCTACGACGCCAACTCGGAGTTCCGTCGCGCCAACCCCGAAGGCTGGGCGCGCGCACAACCGCTGGTGCAGCAGCACATGGCCGAGCTGGCGCGCCACCACCACGCGCTGGCGCAGCGGGCCCGCGCTGCCGCTGCCACACCGGCAGCCGCCGCGCCAGCGGCCACGGCCAACGCCGACGGAACCGAGGCCGTGCGCTGGTACGACGCGCTGCTGACGCAGTTTCCGCGGCACGAGGGCGCGCGCGCCAACCGCTTCCTGCTGGCCGAGCTGCTGTTCGATGAGCGCAGCTACGCCCGCAGCGCCAACGAGTTCGAGCGCGTGGCCTACGCGGAGCAGGCCCCCTTCGACCGACCCGCCGATGCCGGCTACTCGGCACTGCTGGCGCTGGCCGAGCTGCGCAAGGGCACACCCGCCGCACAACAAGAGGCCTTGCAGCGCCGCTCGGTGGCGATGGCCCGGCACTTCGCATCCACCTTCCCGGCCGATACGCGCGGCGGCGCGGTGCTCGTCAACGCCGCCGACATGCTGTTTGCGCTGGCCGGCCCCGGCGACGGCGAAGCCGCCGTGGCGTTGGCCCGCCAGGCCCTGCAGCGCCAGCCCGCGCCCGAGCGCGAGCTGCAGCGCGTGGCCTGGACCGTGATCGCGCACCGCGCCTTCGAGGCCGGCCGCCTGGCCGAGGCCGAGCAGGCCTACGCCGAGGTGCTCGACCGTGCCGGCAGCGGCGACACCCGCCGCGCCGAGTGGACCGAGCGCCGCGCCGCCGCCGTCTACCGCCAGGGCGAGGTCGCGCGCAAAGCCGGCGACTGGCGTGCCGCGGCCGGCCACTTCGCGCGCGTGGGCGCCATCGCCGGCCTGGCCGCCGGCAGCGCGCTACGCGGCGGCGCGCTGTTCGACCAGGCCACGGCGTTGATCGAGGTCAAGGACTGGGCCGCCGCCGCCAGCACGCTGGAGGCCTTCCGCCGCGAGCACGCCGGCAACCCGCTGCAAAACGAGGTACCTCCCCGCCTGGCGCTGGCCTACCTGGAGCTGGGCCAGCACTCGCCGGCCGCACGCGAGTTCGAGACCATCGCCCGCACCGCCACCGAGCCCGCGCTGGCCCGCCGCGCGCTGTGGCAGGCCGCGGAGCTGCACGAGAAGGCGGCGCTGGCGGCACCGGCCGTTGCCGCTGCGCCCGTGGCCGCCACCGCGGCGCGCCCCGCCTCGGCACCGGCCCGCCGCGACACCCCCAACCGCCGCGCGGCAGCACCACCGCCGGCGCCGCCCTCGCTGCACAGCATCGCCACTGCCGCGTGGGAGCGCTACCTGCAAGCCCACCCGCAGCCGCTGGAGCCCGCCGTCGAGGCGCGCTGGCGTCTGGCCGAACTGCACAGGTCCGACGCCCTGCGCCGCAGCACCTGGCTGCGCGCGGTGCAGCAGGCCGATGCCGCCGGCGGCGACGCGCGCACGCCACGCACCCGCCGCTGGGGCGGCCTGGCCACGCTGGCACTGGCCGAGCCGCTGCAGACGGCCTACCAGCAGGTGAAGCTGGTCGAGCCGCTGCAGCGCCAGCTCAAGGCCAAGAAGCAGCGCATGGACGAGCTGCTCCAGGCCTACGCCGCCGCATCAGAGGCCGGCGTGGCCGAGGTCACCACCGCCGCCACCTACCGCACTGCCGCGCTGTACGCCGACTTCGGCCAGGCGCTCATCAAGAGCGAACGGCCGAAGAAGCTGAACAAGCTCGAACGCGAGCAGTACGACGTGCTGCTGGAAGAGCAGGCCTTCCCGTTCGAGGAAAAGGCCATCGCGCTGCACGAGGCCAACGCGCGCCGCACCACCAGCGGCGTGTGGGACGAGTGGGTGCGCAACAGCCTGCAGGCGCTGGCCGGCTTCAAGCCCGTGCGCTACGCCAAGCCCGAGCGCACCGACGCCGCCTACACCGTGGCGCTGGCGCCGCTGCAGGCGGCGCTGGCCGAGGTCCGTGCGCGCGCTGCCGAGCCGCCGCCGGGGCTCTTGAACGCGCTGGGCGTGGCGCTGCGCCGCGAAGGCCGCTTCGACGATGCGCGTTTGGCCTACGAAGAAGCGCTGGCGCTGGACGCGCAGGCCGCGCTGCCGCACCTGAACCTGGCCATCCTGCACGACCTGTTCCTGGGCGACACGGCGCGCGCGCAGGTGCTGTATCAGCGTTATGCCGAGCTGGTGCCCGGCGAGGCCGCACAAGTCAACCGTTGGCTGGCCGAACTGAAGGCGCGCAAGCCGGCGGTGGCCGACAAGCCGGCTGCCATGCCCACGAACGCCAACACGGCAGCCAACACGGCGGCCACCACGTCAGCAGCGCCCAAGGAGACCCCGCGATGAGAACCCTGACGATCGCTCTGCTCGCCGCTGTGCCCGCCGCCTTGCTGCCTGCGGGCCTGGCCCACGCGCAAGACCGCGCCGAGATCGACCGCACGCAGATCATCGGCAACCGCGAGCTGCCCAAGGTGCTGTACATCGTGCCCTGGAAGAAACCGCTGCCCGGCACGCTCTCGGGCCGGCCGGTGACCAGCGTGCTCGACGAAGCGCTGGCGCCGCTCGACCGCGAAGTGCTGCGCCGCCAGATCGCATACCACGCCCAGGCCACGGCACCCGCACCGGCCGCCCCACCGACACCCGCCCCCACCCCTACCCGCTGACCCCCGACGCACCCCATGAACACCTTCGACACCGTCGTGAAGTTCTTCCGCGACTGCGGGCCCTTCCTCTACCCCAGCCTGGTGATGCTGACGCTGGGCCTGGCCATCGCCATCGAGCGCTTCATCTTCCTGCGCAAGACGCGGGCCGAGAACCGCAAGCTGTGGGACCAGGTGCTGCCGCTGTTGCAGAAGGGCCAGTTCAAAGAGGTGTACGCCATGACCTCGACCAGCGATTCGGCCATCGGCAAGATCGTCTCCAACGGCCTGGAGCGCATGAAGAGCGCGCGCCGCCGCGAGGACATCGACCACGCCATGGAAGAAGGCATGATGGAGATCGTGCCGCGGCTGGAGAAGCGCACGCACTACATCGCCACCTTCGCCAACACCGTCACCCTGGTGGGCCTGCTGGGCACCATCATCGGCCTCATCAAGGGCTTCACGGCGGTGGCCTCGGTGAACCCGGCCGAGAAGGCGGCCATGCTGTCGGGCAGCATCTCGATCGCGATGAACAACACCGCGTTCGCGCTGATGATCGCGATCCCGTTCCTGCTCATCCATGCCTTCCTGCAGGCGCGGGCTGGCGAGATCGTCGACAGCCTGGAGGCGGCGAAGATCACTTTCCTGAACCTCGTTCAGCGCCTGGCCGGCGAACAGTTGGCTGCTCCGGAACGCCGCACGTCATGAAGCCCCCGGTCTCGCTGCGCTCCACGCACGGCCAGAGGCCGTGCGGTTCGGGCCGTCCAAGCCGGCGCAGGCCGGCTTGGAGCCGCGGCCCTCACCCCCCCGAGGGGGCCGCATGAAGCCCCGCCGGCTGAAAAGAGCGCCGGCCTCGCTGGAGCTCACGGCGTTCATCAACCTGATCGTCGTGCTGGTGCCCTTTCTGCTGTCGACGGCCGTGTTCTCGCGGCTGGCGATCATGGATCTGAACCTGCCTGCGCAGCAGAGTGCGGTGGAGCAGATCAAGGGGCCGAACCTGCAGCTCGAGGTGGTGATCCGGCGTGATGCGCTGGAAGTCGGCGACCGCGTCGGCGGCCTTATTCAGCGCATCCCCAAGACCAGCGTGCAGGGCCAGCCGCAGCATGATCTGGCCGCGCTCGGCAGCCTGCTGCTGCAGGTGAAGGGCCGCTTCCCCGACACCACCGACGCCAGCGTGCTGGCCGAGCCCGACACGCCCTACGACGACCTCGTGCAGGTGATGGACCAGCTGCACAGCACCGTGCGCCCCTCGCCCGAAGGCGGCGCGAAGACGGTGCGCGCGGTGCTGTTCCCCAACATCAGCGTCGGCGACGCGCCGCAGCGGAAGAACACCTGACATGAAGCTCCCAAGCTCGCTCTCGCTCGCTACCCCCCGAGGGGGCCGCCCGCCAGAGGCCCGGCAGAGCCGGTTCCTCGGCGGGGAGCTTGGCCGACAGGCCGCGTCGCCCTTTGCGGAGATCCGAACATGGCCGTGATGACCGCCACCGAAAAGCGCGCCCACCGCCGCGCGCGCAAGGGCGCGCACATGGACATGAACCTCGTCGCGCTGATCGACGTGTTCACCATCCTGATCTTCTTCCTGCTGTCGAGCTCGGGCGTCGAGACGCTCATCAGCCCCAAGGCCGTGGACCTGCCGATCGCCAGCGCCGAGAAGGAGCCCGAGGCCACGGTGCTGCTGGTGGTGTCCGGCGACGACATCCTCGTCGAGGGCCGGCGCGTGGCCAGCGTGGCCGAGGTCACGGCCGCCGCGGGGGATTCAATCCCCACGCTCGAAGCCGAGCTCAAGCTGCTGGGCCAGCGCAGCGCGGTGCTGGCCGCCAACCAGACCGAACAACAGGCCGTCACCATCATGGCCGACCGGCAGATGCCCTACAGCCTGCTGCGCAAGCTGATGGTGAGCTGCGCGCGCGCGAACTTCGCCGACGTGAGCTTTGCCGTGCGGAAGAAGGAGGCCTGATTCGATGGCCGCCCTCGCGATGAACGCAGGCGGGTTGAACGCCCCCGCCGCCATGTCCTTCCGCGTGCCGGCGCTGCCGTGGGCGCTGAACGCGGCCGATGAGCGGCGCTTCCGGCGCATCGCGCGCAATGTCGGCATCGTCACCGTGCTGCTGGTGCTGCTGATGCTGTTCGCGCCGCTGAGCCCGCCGCAGCGCGCCGAGATGCAGCCGCTGCCGGCGCCAATGGCGCGCCTGCTGCTCGAGCAGCAGGCTCCCAAGCCGCCACCGCCCGCACCGCTGGCCGAGGCCACCAAGCCCGAGGCCGCGCCAGAAGCCGCGCCCGACAAGCCGGCGCCCATCAAGCCCGTGAAGCCCAACGAGGCCCCGGTGCCCGAGGCGCGAAACCCGCAGCCCAACAAGAGCCCGGGTGAGGTGGCGGTGGACAACGCACGCCGCAAGGCCAGCGGCGTGGGCCTGTTGGCTATGAAAGACCAGCTCGCCGAGCTGCACAGCGCACCGGCCGCGGCGCAGCTGCGCCAGGACATCAAGCCCGGCCCCGGCGTTGGCACGGGCACCGGCGCGGGCGTGGGTGCCGGCACCGAACAAGGCGTGCCGCTGCGCGCGATGGTGACGAGCAACGCCACTGGCGCGACCGGTGCCGGAGGCGGCGTCAACACCGCCAGCTTCAGCCGCGACACCGGCGGCGGCGGCCTTGCTGGCCGTGGCAGCACGCTGGTGGAGGGCGTGGCTGGCGGCGGCGGTGGGGGTGGCGTGGGCAGCGGCGGCGCCCGTGCCGGGGGCAGCACGGTTGCTGGCGACGGCGTGGCCGCCGGCAAGGGCGGCACGCTCACCAAGGGCAGCAGCGGCAAGGCCAGCCGCAGCCTCGAGGACGTGAAGCTCGTCTTCGAACGCAACAAGGGCGCGATCTACGCCATCTACAACCGCGCGCTGCGCGACGACCCCGCCCTGCAGGGCAAGGTGGTGCTGGAGCTGAAGATCGCGCCCACGGGCGAGGTCTCGGGCTTGCGCCTCGTGTCCAGCGAGCTGAAGAACGAGGAGCTCGAGAAGCGCCTGCTCGCGCGCATCCGCAGCTTCGACTTCGGCGCCAAGGACGTGGAGGTACTCGTCGTCACCTGGCCGGTGGACTTCCTGCCGTCTTGACGGGGCTTCGACAAGCTCTCAGCCCGAGCGGAGGACTTGCTAACCCGGGCGACGGTACCAGTCCGCCAGCGTGCTCATGTCGAGGTCCCAGCCGGTGGGCGGCGCCACCAGGTTGCTCGCCACCGCGCTGACGTTGCGGCGGAACAGCAGCGGCACGAGATACCCGTCGCGGCACACCAGATCGTTCATCTGCACGAACAGCGCCGCGCGGCGCGCCGGGTCGAGCTCCACCTCGGCGGCCTTGTACAGGCGGTCGTACTCGGCGTTCTTCCAGCGCAGCACGTTGCGGCCCTGCCACTTGTTGGCCTTGCTCGAGGCCTCCCAGCTGACGTAGCGGTCCATGAAGCGCGCCGGGTCGGGCTGGCCCATGCCGCTGGCGTACATCATCAGGTCGGCGTGGAAGCGGCCGTTGGTATCAGGGTTGGCCACGTCGGCGCTGAAGAACACGGCGGATGTGACGGCCTTGAGCTCCACCTCGATGCCGGCGCGCTGGAAGGCGCTCTTGATCACGGTCTGCGTCTTCTGGCGCGAGGCGTTCACCGTGGTCGTGAACAGCAAGCGCAGCGCGCGCCCGTCCTTCTGGCGCACACCGCCCGAGCCACGGGCCCAGCCGGCGGCGTCGAGCACCACATTGGCCTTGTCGACGCTGAAATCGTTGCGCAGGTTGGGGCTGCGGAAGCGCGCCGGGTTGTGCACGATATTCGGCGTGGCCACCGCGGTGCGGCCGTAGATGACTTGCTGGATGCCCTCGCGGTCGATCAGGTGGCCGATGGCGCGGCGCACGGCAGCGTCGCCAAACACCGGGTGGCGCGTGTCGGGGTGCGAGCGCTCGCCATCGCGTTCGGTGTTCGGGTCGGTGGGGTTGAGCAGCAGGAACTCCATCGTGCCGCCATCGCTGAACGCCACGCGCCCACGTCCGCCACGCTCCAGGCGCTGCAGCACCTCGTCTTCCACCAGCATCGTGCCGGCGAAGTCGTACTCGCCGGTCTGCAGCACCGCGCGCGCGGCCGAAGTGGCGTCGCCACCGCCCTTGATCTCGAGCGTGTCGAAGTGCGGCCGGTTGGGCGCGTGGTACGTGGGGTTCAGCACCCCGCGCAGCGAATCGCCGGGCTTGAACTCGACGAAGCGGTAGGGGCCGGTGCCGACGGGGCGCTGGTTGTCGGGCGCGTCGCGGCTGGTGGCGCCGCGGAAGCGCTCGTGGCGGTGCCTGGCGATGAGCGACGAGATGCAGTAGCCGCTGGCCCAGAACGGCGTGGGCTTGTCGAAGACGACACGCACGGTGTGGCTGTCGACCTTGACGAACTGCATGTCGTCGAACAGGCCGCGCGTGGTGGCCGCGGTGGCTGGGTCGCGCGCGTATTCGGCGTTGAAGACCACGTCGTCGGCCGTGAACGGCGTGCCGTCGTGCCAGGTGACGCCGCGCTTGAGCTTCCAGGTCACGCTTTTGCCGTCGGCAGCCACACCACCGTTGGCGCGACTGGGGATCTCGGCGGCCAGCACCGGCTGCAGCTCGCCGTCGGCGTCCCAGCGCGCCAGCGGCTCGAAGAACACGCGGGCGGCATCGGCGTCCTTGGTGCCGGTGGAGAAGTGCGGGTTCAGCTGCGTCGGGCCCTGCCAGGACAGCAGCCTGAGCACGCCACCGCCACCACGGCGCGTGGGGGCATAGGCCGGACCGGCGGGCACGGCGGCCGACTGCGCCAGCACGGCGTGGGCCATAGGCAGCGTCAGGCCCAGGGCGAGCAGCTGGCGAAGCGCCTCCCGGCGCGGAAGCCGGGCCAGGTTGGGCGGCAGCGGGGTCATGCGGCACTCCAGTGGTGCCCCGCAGCATAGGCCCTCCGCGTGCGGGCCGGGGCCCGTGGCTTCACGAGGGCGAGCGCCTCAGGGCCTGGGCCGAGGCCGCGGCCGCGCGGCGTGGGCGCTGCCTTGCGCTCAGGCCCGCAGAGCGCCGGGCTGCTGCAGCCGCTGGACAAACCAGCGCACCGCTTCGCCCGCGTCCTGGCTTCGCCAGGCCACGCTGAGCCGTGCCGGCGGCTTGGGCGTCCGCACCGCCATGGCGACCAGGCTGCCATCGGCCAGGGCCGGTGCCGCCCAGGGCAGGGGAAGGAAGCCGACGCCAAGCCCGGCCCTCTGCGCGGCCAGCTTGGCCTGCAGAGAGCTGACGCCCAGCACCTCGGGCGGTGTGCCCAGGCCGCTGACAGCGCCCGGGTGCAAGGGAGTGCCGCGCGAGCTGTCGGCCACCACGATGGCCCTGTGCGCACGCCAGGCGGCCGCCGACAGCGGCTGCTTCTCACGCAACACCGGATGCCCTGGCGCGACGGCAAAGACGAACGGGACATCCACGAGGGGCCAATGCTCGATGTCCGGCGGCGCGACCGCCGGCACGTCCACGAGGGCCACGTCGGCCCGCTGCGCGACCAGCGCTTCCCAGACACCCCCCAGCACCTGCTGCTGCAGTTGCACCTGCGTGGGCGCGCCGAGCGCCAGGAACTCGCCCACCAAGGGCAGCACGCGATCCAGCGGCACGATGTCGTCGACCGCGATCACGAGCTCGCGCTCCCAGCCCT